>JAYTUF010000712.1:0-17226 GCA_043744755.1 Anatilimnocola sp. | reverse complement strand
GAGAAGCTCATAAATTGTTCCTGAACAACCTGCCCGCAAGCGGTTTAAAACAATTCCTTGATCTCATGCTTGCCGAAATCGACCAGCGGGAACGGGCGGCCGGCGGGGCCAGGCAGGGCGGTTTCGATATCGAAGCCGAGGCTTTTGTAGATGGTGGCGACGACTTCCGCAGGCTCGGTCGGTCGTTCGGCGGGATAGCCGCCGTTCGGGTCGCTCTTGCCGATCGCACGGCCACCTTGAATGCCGCCACCAGCAAAGTAAGTGGAGAAGCACTGCGGCCAATGATCGCGACCGCCGGCGGGGTTGATTCGCGGCGTGCGGCCGAACTCGGCCAGGTTGCAGACCAGCGTCTTTTCGAGCATGCCCCGCTCTTGCAGGTCCTCGAGCAACGCGCCATAGGCCTGGTCGTACATGGGCGCAACCTTGTCCCTCATCCCTTCGATGCTGGTGAAGGGACTGCTGCCGTGAATGTCCCAGGTGATCTCGTTAAAGACAGTTAGAAACGTGTTGACCGTGACAAACCGCACGCCCGCTTCGATCAAGCGGCGAGCGAGCAAGCAGCATTGACCAAAGCGAGTTAATTTGCCATCGGGCATCAGGCCGTATTTTTCTCGCACGCTCTTTGGCTCTTTGGAGAGATCGAACGCGGCCCGCGCTTGCGGACTGGTCATCAGGCGATAGGCCGATTCAAAGTTGCTATCCATCAGCTTGGCTGCGGGGCTGGCTTCAAACTGCGTGACCTGCTCTTCGACAATGTTCCGCAGGCGGCGGCGACGATCCATCCGCACATCGCCCAAATCTTGCGGAGGCAGCAGATCGGGCACTTTGAAATTGGGCTGCGAAGGATCAGCCATCAGTGAAAAGGGATCATAGGCTTTGCCGAGAAAGCCGGCGTCCTGACCATGAGGCAAATTGCCGCCGGTCGAGCCCATCGGTTCCGGCAGAATCACCGATGCCGGCAGATCGGTCTTCCGCCCACGCAGATAAGCGACGGCGCAACCGGCGTGCGGCGTATTCACTCCGCCCGCAAAGAGCCGGCCGGTCTGCAGCATTTGATGACCCGTGTCATGCACAGCAGCCGCGGTGTGATAGCAACTGCGGACGATCGAAAACTTGTCGGCATGCTGGGCATGTCTCGGCAGAATCTCGGTGATCTGAAAATCGCCCTTGGTCGAGATGGGCTGAAACGGCCCGCGAATCTCCGCCGCGGCGTTCGGCTTGGGATCGAAGGTATCCATCTGACTGGGCGCGCCCAGGTTGAAAATCATAATGCAGGCGCGGTCGTCATGCTCCTTGCTGATGGTGCCCGCTTCCCTCGCGGCCAGCAATTCCGGCAGTCCCAAGCCAATCGCCCCCAGGGCGCCAACCTGCAAAAAGTCGCGGCGCGAGACGCCATCGCAGGTGTGAGCGGTGCCGACATCGGTCAGGCGTAACATATAAAATCCTCGGCAAACAGCGGCTGCCAGCACGGCGGCGGACCCAACTTCCGGGAGAGGTCCGCCGACCCAGGCCACGCTAACACAGCGGCGGCCTAATATCAACCAACGACGAGGGTTATCGCCGAAAGCAAATTTGCGGGCGGTACTTTCTCTCGTATCCGTGGTTAAAAGGAGATAGACTGGACGGCTACCGGTGCGCAGTAACTGCCGCTTGCTTGCGAGACTTTGCCATGAACCAACTCCGATCACACGTCCGAACTGGGTTTGCACTGCTGGCCTGTTGCACGGGTGGGCTGCTGGTAGCGACCGTAGGGGCACAGGACCGAGGCGGCGATCGCGGTCGCGGCTTCGATCCCGTGGAAATCTTGAAGCGGCTCGATGCGAATGGCAATGGCACGCTGGAGCCGAGCGAACTCTCCGAGCGCTCGCGCGGCTTCGTCGGCGACTTAGCCAAGCGGGCTAATCTCGACGCGAGTCATCCCATTCCGCTCGATAAACTAATCAGCGCCGCGGAACAACAGCGCAAGGAACGAGAGAACGGGGGTTCTGCGAGCGGCAATTCTTCTTCCGGTTCCTCGAACAATGATTCTTCTCGCGATCGCAGCGACCGGGACCGCGACCGGGACCGCGACCGTGATCGGGAGAAGGAACGCGACCGGGAAAAGGCGAATGCCAAGCCGGCTGTTCCCGCCGTGCCCGTGGTAATGGGTTTCGGCGTTGAAGACAAAACGCCAAAGGCGGCCGGCTTCGATGTTCCACTGTCCGTGGATACGACCATTCCACTCGAAAAGCGCTTTGATGCCCGCGTGCTGGAATATGTCGATCGGATGTTGCGCGATCAGGACAAGAACAAAGACGGCTACATCGATAGCGTCGAATGGAAAGAGGGCAAGTGGTCCACGCCACCAGAGGAGTCCGATACGAACAAAGACCATCGGCTCAGCAAGTTGGAACTCTGCGAGCGGATCGCGCGGCGGTTCGGCTTGACCAATGCACCGGGCGCAACCAGCACCACTCCCGCCAGCGGCGCTCCCGCCGCTGGTTCCTCTGCCTCCTCGGGCGATGCAGCCAAGTTCCGGCAATATGCCGAGAGCCTGCTCAAGCAGTTTGATCGGAACAAGAACGGCGTTTTGGAAAAGGACGAATGGAGCGAAATGAAATCGGAGCACCGCAGCGCCGACTCGAACGGCGATAGTGTCATTACCGTGGACGAACTGGCCGCGAAACTGCAAGCCTATAGCTCCAGCACGGCCAGCAGCTCGCCCAGTTCCAAGACCGGCACTTCCGACCGCAAGGATTGGTGGAGCAAGAGCAATAAAACCGCACCTAAGCCCGGCGAAAAGAAAGACTATCGCTTCCTCACCTCTGCCGAGCGGCTTCCCAAGGGCCTGCCCGATTGGTTCCTCCGCAGCGACGCCGACGCCGACGGTCAAATAGCCATGGTCGAATACGCGACCACCTGGACCGACTCCACCGCTGCTGAATTCCAGAAATACGACCTGGACGGCGACGGCTTCATCACGCCGGGCGAATGCCTGGCCTCGGTCGCGCCGAAGAAGTAAACGGGGGAATGCCGGCCGGTTGGCTGGGGCTTAGCGCCCAGCGGCTGATTCATACAATCAGCAGCCCGACCAGGATTCGAACCCGGAACACCTCGTTCGAAGCGAGGGATGATCTCCGTTTCACCATCGAGCTGTGTTATTGGGTTAGCCTCACGCTGCGCGTGAGGCTCATCACGGCGGAGCGTGATGAGTACTTTGAGTAGCGGATCCGGGGGTCGCACCCGGCTGGCAGAGCTTATGAGACTCCGCAGGACACTGGCCCATCCGCAATGTGCATTGTCGCCTTTCGCTCCGCGAAAGGACGTTCTTTCGCGGAGCGAAAGACGACGATCAGTAGCCAAGGGGAGACTTGAACTCCCACGCCTTGCGGCACGGCGGTTTGAGCGCCGCGTGTCTGCCGTTTCACCACTTGGCCAATCAGTAGCAGTCGGGGTCGGGAGTCTTTAGCGACGGGCATTCTTCCAAAATGGTAAATCGTCGCTCGCCAAAGACTCCCGACCCCTCACCTCCATCAAATCAATGACCCGTATGGGAATCGAACCCATTTCGCCGGACTGAGAATCCGGCATCCTGCCACTAAACGAACGGGCCAACATTCTCTGCAGTGTGCCGAGCAGGAGTTGAACCTGCAGTGCTTGTTGAGCGGGTGGGTTACGGCCACCGAGGCTTGCCAATGCCCAATCGACACAATTTCAATTCCGTCGTTTCTCATCCTTTGCCGTTCAACGATCTCAGTAGCACGGGTGGGAGTCGGACCCACAGACGATCACGAAGTTCTGAGCTTCGCCGCTTTTCCGATTTGCGTACCGCGCCATTCAATACATAACCAACCCAGATTCATACAATCTATTCAGCGTCCCCAGCGGGATTCGAACCCGCGATCTCCACCGTGACAGGGTGGCGAGCACTCCAGACTGCTCCGTGAGGACAGTGTCCAATGAGTCGCCGTTCGCTCCGCGAAAGGGAGTTCTTTCGAGGAGTGAAAGACGACTTTAGTAGTCCTGGGTGGACTCGAACCACCGATCGTCACTTTGTAAGAGTGCTGCCGTCGCCGCTGGGCCACAGGACCAAATGTGCTTATTACTATGTAGAAGACTCATTACTAACCAACAGGTTCGGGGGGAAGGAATTGAACCCTCGTCTCCTGGTTCAAGGCCAGGCAGCCTACCATTAGCCGACCCCCGATCATTCTTACCCCCTCTCCTCGGTAGTCGCGGTACTCCGCGGAACGACAGGGAGAGGGTTGGGGTGAGGGGCTGAGCTGCATTCACAATTTCTAACCCCTTTACCCATTTTGATCTGTAAAGCTGCGGCGGCAGGAATCGAACCTGCGACGGGGCGGTTAACAGCCGCCCTCCCGTACCAACACGGAGACCACCGCATGACGACATTCCAAACACCAACAGTCAGGATGGCTGGATTCGAACCAGCGGTCTCGTGCTCCCAAGGCACGCGGAGTAGCCACTTTCCTACATCCTGAATCGTCGCCTTTCGCTCCGCGAAAGGACGTTCTTTCGCAGCGCGAAAGACGACAATAGAGCGCCCAGCGGGAATTGAACCCGCATTTCCGCCATGGCAAGGCAGTAGGTTGCCGTTACATCATGGGCGCTTGTTATTAAAATCAAATTGTCAAAGATCAAACCAACATCCAGAGCACCGGGCCGGACTCGAACCGGCGTCACTGCGCTACGAGGGCAGAGTCTTGGCCGCTAGACGACCAGTGCTTGCTTTATGTACTCAAACTCAGTGGGATCAGAGGGACTCGAACCCTCACCAGCCCGGTTAAGAGCCGGGTATGCTGCCGCTAACACCTTAATCCCGAATTGGCGCGGAGGGAGTTGAACCCTCCACCGTCGTCTTATAAGGACGCTGCTCTCACCGCTGAGCTACGCGCCAGCGACTCGCGATGAACGTCATAGGGCCGGCGGGAGTCGAACCCACACCGGACGGATTAAAAGTCCGTCATGCTGCCAATTACACCACGACCCTGCAGAAATAGGATGTGGCGTTTGTAGTAGGTTGCTCGGTGCATGAATGAGACTCCGCGCGATGAATATTGAAATCAGTGGTAGTCCTGAGAATCGAACTCAGCGATCCCCGGTTATCAGCCGAGGTCAGGCATACCAGCCCGCAACTACCGCACTAAACCCGGGGTCGGGAGTCTTTGGCGCCGTGTATTTTCCCATCATGGAAAGTTGTCGCTCGCCAAAGACTCCCGACCCCTGACACCAGTAGCCCGTATGGGAATCGAACCCATCTCGCCGCCTTGAAAGGGCAGCATCCTATGCCACTAAACGAACGGGCCTTGAATCGTCTCTTGCTAAAATCTAAACAGTGGGTCGGGAGGCGCTCGAATCCTCGTCTCCTGGTCTTCAGCCAGGCGCTATGCCGTCTCAGCTACCAACCCGCAGCAGTGAAAAGTCCACGAAAAAAGCCCGTTGTCTTGCGACACCGGGCTTGAAGAAGCTCGAACTGGTCAAAGGACCAGGTGTCACAAGCGCAAACAGTTCGCCGGCAGATAATTCACAGGTTTACCAATCGGCAAACCCATGAACGCGCCTTGGCGTTCCTGTTCGTGATTCGCACCTGGTTGTATGACTGACATCGAACGAATTCCTAACCCGTAAGTTGATTTCTAATTCGTGAAACTTAACCGTCTACAAGATAAGACGGCTGAGGCGCTGAAATGTTCACGCCAGACTCAAAAAATCTTGCGAAATTTGGTTCCGACGCTTGGCAGCATCGGCCACGGGTTACTTTTTGGGCACCGCCGCCTTCGAAGGTGTGGGCTTTGACGTCGCCGCCTTGCGAACCCAGGCTTGGGTCGCTTGAGCCGGGCTGCCGCCGTAGATGTCGCTGAAGGTTTTGTTGAACTCACCACCTTTGCGCAGCCCATCGACAAGCGCTTGAAATCGCTTCCCGTCAGCCATCAGGAATTTTACATAACTGTAGGCAGCGACGTCGGCGGCCTCTTGTTCCATGTTGCCGGTCAGGAATGCGTCCGAAGCGGGCATCGATGAGACGACGGCGGGGATGGCTTCGTCCCAGGAGCGAACGCGGCTGTCACCAGCGGAAAGGCGCGAGGCGACAACGCGGCCAGCGCCCTCGGCGAACCAATGGGGCACGCCTTTGCCGATGGACGCCATGTACGTGCCACCGAGCTGCTGCAGGATGAGTCCTTGCAGCGGGTAATCCTGCGTCGTCCCCGCGCGGGGCGAAACGACAGCAGCATACGCATCGATGGTGTTGAACTTGAAGTGTCCCCGCCACGGTTGCGGCAGGGTTCGTTTTTCGACCATCTTGCCAAACTCGCTATAGCCGTAGCGATCTCGGAAAACGAACAACGTCAGCCGGCCTTTAATCAGCGGCTGGTCGGCGGGCGACTTGAAAACTTCGGCCACTTTGGGCGCTAGTGCTTCGGCCTGCGTGCCGATTTCGGTAAGCGTGGCGGGCCCGACATTGCCCAGCACCAGGTAATTGGTCGTTTCGTGCCGGGCTGCTTCATCGCCGGGCAACGTGAGTGCCCAGTTCTGGATCGCGATAGCGGCGCGATCTTGGCTCAGTTGTTCGTGCGTCGAGTTGAGAGCTTTGGTGATCGCGGCGAGTTCGCCAATCGGCTGCTTCGGATCGGTTCCGTCGAACTTCGCCCCTTCTTCAATCCACTTCTCGAATTTCGCAATGACCGCATCGGCCAAGGCGGGTTGATTCAGCGGCATCCGCTGGCCATCGGCGGCCGTTCCTTTCAACTTTTTGATGATCAAGCTTTCACCCGGCTTACCGGGAAGAATGTTCACACCCGCATCGCCGCCCTTGAGCAGACTTTCAAAGGTGTTAACGCTGAAGTTCTCACGCGGCCGATTGGTGCCGTGGCAGCCATTGCAGTTGGCGGCGAGCACGGGGGCGATGTCCCTGGCGAAGCTGATCGTCTCCTTGCCGGTGGCTTGCATAACGACGGGCTTGGCGGGCATGGGCGCGGGTGTGCCGGCCGTCGCGAGCGTGGTTATGTTAACGGCGGGATCGGCGCCATCGAACTTGGCCCCTTCGGTGATCCATTTGCGGAGGACTTCGATTTCCGGGGCAGGAATTTTCTGGCCGTTGGGCGGCATTTCCGCATCGTCAATCTTTTCTATTAGCACGCTCCCTTTGCCATCTCCTTTGAAGATGACGAGGCCGGCGGGCGGGCCCTTCATGAGCGAAGCGTAGGTGGCCATCGAGAACATGCCGCTGGCCTTGGTGACGTGGCAACCACCGCAGCGAGCCGTCAGGATCGGCACGACTTGCTTGGTGAAGCTGACTTCGCCGGCCGCGGCGGGAGTTCCGCCCGCGGGCGTTTTTGGCTCCGGCTTAGCGGCGAGCGCGGCCAGGGGCTTCAGCTCGGGCAGAGTAACCCCTTCCAGTTCCAGCAGGGCATGGGCGTTCGTCAGCCGCTTGTGGATCGGCGCGAGTTGGTCAGTTATCTGATCATCTCCCACGGCGGCCAATTTCTCCAACCGGGATTGGACTTCTTTCACCGCAGCGGCGGCCTCTTTGTGCTTGCCACCCTGAAAGAGGTTGCCCGCCTTCGTCATCACCGTGGAGATGGCGAGAATCTCTTGGCGTTGTTCAGGGGTGGGAGCTGCCTGGGCGGCAGGAGCGAGCAGAATCGTCGCAACTGCCAGCACGAGTGAGGCGAAAGACCCAACCAGCCGGTTCAGCCAGCGGCACTTGGACATACCACGATTCCCTATTGTAAATTAGCTGCCCCACGCGACGATTGGTGGGGAATACGGCCTGACGCCGAAGCCCGTCAAACAGGCCCATCTTAGACTATGACCAGCCCTGCTGACAAATGATCTGCCGAGGGCGCGATTTTCCGGCCTGGCTGCGCGACCCTTGACGCCCGCACAAACGCCACGATGGAAACGAACGGCGGGGGCGAATGTACTCATTGGGAACACGGCCGAGCAGGGCCGAGTTGCGGCGGCTGGGTTCGGACTTTGAAGACCTTGAAAAGATGGCCAAGGCAGAGGCGTCAGTCGGTTGACGTCTTCGGCCAGGCGATCTTCGCCCCGATCGCGCCAATCACCTTGCCCGCCTTCACCAGCCGCATGTCGCCCCCGTCCATAAACTTCCGTAGGCCCGATTCATCGACCGACGCCACCTTGGCGATCTCATAGATCGTCCTGCCGTCGGCGCGAATGGCCGCGCGCAGTTGCTCCGCCAAGTCAGGCGGTGCGACGTGTATTGCTTTTCGCTTGCTCACGTTTGCTCCCTAGCGCCCAGCCCCGATCGATCACTCGTTAATACGCTCGCCAGCACGCCTGCTTGCTCTACGGTCTGCGCTCCTGCGTGCGCGCTTGGCTCGCGGCTAGTGTCGCCGCTACCTCTCGCCAGAGCTATTTGTGTCCGGACTATGCAGCGCGCTTGGTGCGCGAGCCGCCAGCCAGTTGGTCACGAAGGCGGTCGAAATCATCGGAATCGGTGAAGTGGATGACCACGGTGCCGCGGCCGCGGGAGGTTTGCTTGATCTCGACTTTGGTTCCCAGCGCGACCCGCAGCTCTTGTTCGAGCGAAGCGACTTGGTCGTTGCGAGGTCGCTTCTTTTTGGCGGATGTCGATGAGCTGGCGGATGTTCCCTCGTCCGATGCAACCTGCTCCGTGACCAGGCGTTCGACCTCGCGGACGCTCAGTTGCTCGGACTTGATTCGCTGCGCGAGCGCAATTTGCTCGTCCTCATCGCCCAGGGGCAATAGGGCGCGAGCATGGCCGGCGGAGAGCGTTCCGCTGCGCAGGCTTTCGAGAACGGATGACGGGAGTTCTAACAAGCGCATCAGGTTGGCGATAGTGCTACGGTCGATGCTCAGCCGGCGGGCGAGTTCTTCTTGGGGGCAGCGATGTTCATCGAGGTAGCGCTTGAAGGAGAGAGCCTTTTCAACAGGGTTCAGATCCTTGCGTTGCAAGTTCTCGACAATGGCTAGTTCCGCGACTAGGCGATCATCGGCTTCGCGGACTCGCGCGGGGATCGTCGTCCAACCGGCGCGAACGGCGGCGCGCAGACGTCGTTCACCGGAGATGAGTTGATACTTGCCGGCGACAAGGCGGACGAGAATAGGTTGCAGCAGATCGTGTTGCTTCAGACTCTCGCACAGCGAAGTGATTTCTTCTTCGTTGAACTCGCGCCGCGGCTGAAATGGGTTTTCTTGAATGTCGGCGACTGCGAGTTGTAGCAGGCCGGTGTTGCCAGTGCTAGCAACTACTTCATCCGGTCCGAGGAGACTTTCGTCGAACAGCTTAGGCGCAGAGCGCAAGGGAACCGCGGCGGGTTCTTCGTGGGAAGCAACGTCGTGTTCTTCCAGTGGCGAACCCAAGAGGGCAGCGAGGCCACGGCCGAGGCGTCGGTCTTTACTCATGTTCGAGCAGCTCCAAGCAGAGTTCGATGTAAGCGCGAGCGCCGCGCGAGCGCGGGGCGTAGTCCATCACGGCCTGGCCATGACTGGGCGCCTCGGCGACGGCGACATCGCGGGGGATGACTGTATCAAAAACCACCTCACCGAAGAAATCCCGAACTTCGGCGTCCACCTCGCGGGTCAGTTCCAGCGTGGCATCGTGCATGGTGAGCAGGATGCCGCCGAACTCGAGCCGGCCGGGATGCTTCTTCATGACCGCGCGAATCACGTTGATCATTTGCGTCAGCCCTTCCATCGCGAAGTATTCGCACTGGATGGGAATGAGCACTTCGGTCGAAGCCGCGAGCGCCGTTTGCGTGAGTTGCCCCAGCGAGGGCGGTGAATCGATGAGCACGTAGTCGTAACCGGCAAGTTCGTTGGACAGGTGCAGGCGAATCGCGTCGGCCTGGCTGTCGTTGCTTTTGGCGAGGGCATCGACGTCTTGAAACGAGCGACTGCCGGGAAGTAACGAAAGACCTTCATAGGGCGTGGCGACGAGCGACTCGTGGAGCGGACCCCGCTGCACCAAAGCATGGCGGGGCGTTGGATTCAGTCCGAGACCGGATGTGGCGTTGCACTGCGGATCGAGGTCGATCAACAACGTGCGCTCGCCGGCGCGCGCGAGTCCCGCGGCCAGGTTGATGGCCGTGGTCGTCTTGCCGACGCCTCCCTTCTGATTGGCCACGCAGAGAATCCTTCCCACGGAGTGCCTCCCGCTGGAGTCCCGGCTTCAGCCGGTTTTTGATGCCGCTGCTGCGGGTCAGCCGGCTAAAGCCGGGACTCCAACTGCGCGGATGTTAGCGGGCGGTGGTAAAGCGGGAAAGGTCAGTTGAGGGGGCGAGAGGCGGGAAAGGCAGACGAGGTTGTTTCAAGGATCTGTTTGTCGCGGGGTCAGTCCAGATCGTCTGGGCGGAGACGCTGCTGTGCCAGGTGGCGGATGGCGATGACATATACCATATCGGGGCGAATCACGAACAGCGCGCGATGCGTGGGTTTGGGACCGAGGCCGAAGTTCAGCTGCCGAATTTCGAATGGGAATAGCGCACTCTCCGTAGCTAGCGGGAGTTTTTTCGCATTCTTTGACAACGATTCCAGCGCATCGCGAAACCCGTTGTACCAGCGAGCTGCTTGTTGCGGCGAGCGGTGCTTCGCCCACCAACAGAAACCAGCCTCTAGCGCGGCTTCAACTCGCGGATGTTGATGGACGGGAAGGGTCATGCGGGATCGCGCGGCAGGTTGTACTTTTTCCGAAACTCCGCATCGAACTCAGCAAATGGCCGCCCGTGTCCTGCTTCCATGTCGGCGAGGCCAGTCCGCAACTCGGCCACCGTCTCGTCAAACTCGCGTCGTTCCGCTTCCCATTCCCGGGCCAATTCCACGATCGATTCCGCAGCCCCCGCCGTCAGTTTGCCGGTGGCGAAGTGGTTGAAGTCAGCGAGGTCTTGAGTGCTGAGGGACATCGTTCGTTTGCCTGAATCTCGGACGGGATGGAACGCATCCATCTTACCACCGCAGGCTGCAAGGTCAAAGTTCACGCGGGACGAGGTCAGGCACGCTTTATGTCAACGGCGACTCGCCCTTCTGTTTCACATGAAACGGCAAGGTTGACGCAGATGGTCAGGTTTCACGTGAAACGTGTCATTCCAGCGGATGCACCACCATGCCGCCCAGCAGCTTCGGATAAAAGTAAGTGCTCTTCGCCGGCATCCGTTCGCCGTGTTCGCTGATGAGGCGGACGTGCTCGACGGTGGCGGGCATGACGAGGGCGGCCAGTTCGAAGCGGCCGCCGGATCCCATTTGGCCGGTGGCGTCGCGGCCGGCTTTGTCCCCGCTCTTCAAGTTGTCGACCACTTCCTGCACGCTGTGGACGTACATGGGTTTGGGGAGATCATTGAGGCCCAGCAGAGTCTCAATCACGAGGCGATGCAGGATTGAAACGCCCAGCCCTTGCCAATCGCTGCTATGTTCCGCGGCGAGCTTGGCCAGTTGTTGAGAGCCCGCTTCAGTGGCGAGGGCGAGCGTCCAGGTGTCATCCTGCGCGGTGTAGAACGCGAGCTTGTTTTGCTGACCGGCGATGGCGATCTCTTGCCAAAGTGCACCGGCCTGTTCGGGACCAACGCCGATGGGGCGAGTGAGAAAGTTGCCTTGCAGCTTGACTGCTAGTTCGACGGAAGTGATCGCGGGCACGCCGCGGAATAAGCGATGCGTGGGGAGCACGAGCAGCCCCGGGTCGTTCATGCTGACACACTGTGTGAGGACGAAGTTGGCCGGGTGATTGGCGTCGAGCGGATCGGCCGCAGCCAGTTCATCGCGATAGTTGCAAGCCGTCTCGTAACGATGGTGGCCATCGGCAATGAACATCGGCTTGGCCTCCATGATGGCGGCAACGGCACCAATGGTTTGCGCATTCTCGACCGGCCACATGCTATGCAGGACGCCCAGATGATCGGTGGCCGTGTGCGGGGTTTGGCCGGCGATGGATTCTTCGAGCAAGTCCTGTGCTTCGTTATCGGGATCAGGATAGAGCCCAAAGATTTGGCTGAGGTTGGTTTTGCAGGCTTTGGTCAACAGCAGCCGATCAGCCTTGGGCCCCGAATGCGTTTCTTCGTGGGGATAGATTTTGCCCTGTCCGAAGCGTTCTAACCGAACGCGGCACATGAACCCGCGGCGGGTAAAGGTTTGCCCCGCAGCTTCAAAGGTCTGGTGATAAACATACAAGGCCGGATTAGGGTCGAGCTGCATCAGCCCTTCGCTCCGCCAATTGCGGAGGAACTTGGCGGCCCGGCTGTACTTGTTCGAGTGCTCGTTGTCCCCCGGTTCCTCGCGGTTCAGCTCCAGGCGAATGAAGTTCGCGGGGTGCTTCTTATACAGCTCGTCTTGAAACTCAGGCGAGATGACATCGTACGGCGGCGTAACCACGTCGCTGAGCGAGCCAACATGGCCCAGGTCATAACGCAGTCCGCGGAAGGCTTGAATCGTGGGCATGAATCAACTGCTTGTCAATTTGGGTAAGTTTGGCCCGCAGGTTGCAATAGCCTGCATCGACTAACGAGCGACTCCGATCATTGCAGGCTGCAATGAAAAAGTCGTAGGCAAGGTTCCGATTTTATCGCTCGCCAGCATCCCTGAGCAGGGGGCGAACCAGCGGCGAATTGACTGACGCGGTTGCCGTCAGCTAAACGCACCGGCCGAGCGATTGGTTTTGCCTAGAGCAGCGCGGACGCTAGCTGACCAGGGGCCGAAGCGGCGAAAAGTCGAAATCATTGATTGAGAAGCAGATTGTGAAGTAATTTACAACGACCCAAGACTTAGGAGCAGCGACATGAAGACTTTGTTGATTGCAATGTTAATTCTAGTGGGAACCGCCGGTTCGGCCATCGCACGCGGAAGATCAGTGTCGGCGGGTGGCAATGTGGTCCACAGCCGGCGAGCGCCGGTGGCGATGCATCGCGCCCTGCCGCCATTTCACGGCGTGCATGTGTATGGCGGCAGTTAGACCGGCGAACTAGGTAGTCTTATCTACTTGTTTGGGCTGGAGAAATTACAGCAGCTCTAGCACATGTTCGCCATTGTGGGCGGGGTTGCCGGTCAGCGTGCGATTGCGAGAATCGACGACCAGGTCCAGCATCTCTAGCGGGATTTGGCCGACGAGTGCAGGCACATCGTCGGGGACTTCCATCACATCGACGGTGCAGTCTCGTCCGAGAATGGTGAGGCGCACGGCCCCAAACACATTGATGGTGCGTTTGCCGCCACTGGTGATTGCATTCTTTTCGTTCCGCTTTCGTAGGCCCAATTGCGAAATGATCGAAGTGGGTAGCGCTAACGTTGTCGAGCCGGTATCGACTAATGCATCAGCAATTTCAATTCTCCGGACAGCTTGCAGATCAATCCGCCCGTTTTCCGCATCCCATAAGTCCCCGAGATTCTCAACGAGAATGGCAACTAATACGCGGCCCATTTCATGATTCCCCACGCTGCACCTCCTGGCGACAAACTGCCACCGTCCTCATTCTAGCATCAACGTCCCGGTGGGCTTCTTCGAAACGCGCGTTCCCGTCTCGGAGAGACGGAGCTACGGCTTTAGTACTGCATGTTCGTTGCCATCCGTAAAATGTCGTCGTAGGTGTGCCCTTCCTTGGCGAGTTCGAAGGCCTGCTTGGTCGTATGGTTCAGGTAAATGACCAGGCCATAGATCAGCAGGCCGATGGAGGTCGGAAAACAATAGCAGGTTCCCACCGCGAACGCGCCAGCACCGAGGGCGACGAGGCCCAGCGTGTAGCCGCGCAGCCAAAGGTTTTGAATGCCCGCGTAGATCTGGAGTAGACCGGGGAGGATGCCACAGAGGGCCATGCCGCCGTAGGTAATCAGCATGACGGTTTGCATCTGTTCGAACTGGAGGTTCCCCTGGCGTTTCATATCCGCCGCGATCATCGCCGGGAACGCAAAGGCGGCGACAGCAAAGAAGAGCCCCACCACAATGGCCAGCGAGCCTTGGATGATCAGCAGAATCGCGATCACGCGTTGCTGCGTCAGAATCGACGAACTCAAGCCTCCCGCTGGACCTGTCCCAAACGCCCGCGGTTGATCGGTAAAGTCGGGCGATTTGTACGGATTCTTAAAGTCTTGAGACATGAGCAGCCATCCCGGCAGAGTGATTCAATCAGGCTCGCCAACCGGCGAACCCGGACCGGATTCGAATTGAACCGGAGGTGGGCAACTCGCTCCTGTTGGAGTTCCGGCTTTAGCCGGCCAGATCCGCGTAAACGCGGAACTCCAACTTAATACCGATAATGCTCCGGCTTATATGGCCCATCCGCCGGCACGCCCAGGTATTCGGATTGCTTGGCCGTCAGCGTGGTCAGCTTCACGCCGATATGATCGAGGTGCAGGCGAGCGACTTCTTCGTCGAGTATTTTTGGCAAGCAGAAGAGGCTCACTTCGTACTTGTCGCTGTGTTGCCACAGTTCGAGTTGAGCGAGAACCTGGTTGGTGAAACTGTTGCTCATCACAAACGCGGGATGGCCCGTGGCGCAGCCCAGATTCACCAGGCGACCTTCGGCCAGCAGCAGCACGCTACGGCCGGTGGACTTGAAGGTGTAGCGATCGACCTTGCCTTGCTCGGCGGGCTTGATGTTCACCTTGCTGGCTTTGCCGGACTTGACCTGAGCTTCCATCCAAGCGACGTCGATCTCAATATCGAAGTGGCCGATGTTGCAAATGATGGCGTCGTTCTTCATCACGGCGATGTGTTCGCCGCGAAGAATATCGCAGCAGCCGGTCGTGGTGACGAACAGATTGCCCTGCGTGGCCGCTTCTTCCATCGTGGTGACTTCAAAACCTTCCATCGCGGCTTGGAGCGCGTTGATGGGATCAATCTCGGTGACGATCACACGAGCGCCATAGCTGCGCAGGCTGTGGGCACAACCCTTGCCGACGTCGCCGTAACCCGCGACGACCGCGACCTTGCCGGCGATCATCACGTCGGTCGCCCGCTTGATGCCGTCGGCCAGTGATTCACGGCAGCCATAGAGATTGTCGAACTTGCTCTTGGTGACTGAGTCGTTCACGTTGATCGCGGGAACTTTCAGCGTCCCTTGCTCGATCCGCTGCGCGAGGCGATGCACGCCCGTGGTGGTTTCTTCCGACAGGCCCTTGATGCCTTCTAGCATTTCGGGGTATTTGTCGTGGACCATGTTGGTGAGATCACCGCCATCGTCGAGAATCAGGTTCAGCGGCTGACCATCGGGGAAGATCAGCGTTTGCTCGATGCACCAGTCGAACTCTTCGCCGGTCATACCTTTCCAGGCGTAGACCGGAATCCCAGCCGCGGCGATGGCGGCGGCCGCTTCGTCCTGTGTGCTGAAGATGTTGCAACTGCTCCAGGTGACCGTGGCGCCGAGTTCGATCAGCGTTTCGATCAGCACTGCGGTCTCGATGGTCATGTGCAGGCAACCGGCGATGCGGGCCCCGGTCAGCGGCTTGGATTTGCCATATTTGCGGCGGAGGGCCATCAAGCCGGGCATTTCATTCTCGGCTAGCATGATCTTCTTACGGCCCAGTTCGGCCAGGCTGAGATCCTTGACTTTGAACGGCACACGCTGAGCAACGGCGGTAGACACTGGCAAAACTCCTGCGAACAAACGAAAGCTCGCGCGGATATCCGCCGCGAACCGAAAATGGTCTTCAAGGGCGTTAACCGCAGCACTTGGGCGGCAGTTAACGACCGGCCGGACACGATGCCCCATGATAGGGCGCAGGGGGCTAAATCGGCAACCCTACTCGACAGGACTCCGTTGTTCGACTTCGTCCCGGCAATAGTTTGGCAACGAGCGTTCTAAAACGTATAATTCAACACTTGATGGCGGGCAGCTTTGAACGAGTAATGCGAGTTGGGTGATCGAAATGCACTTCAGGCGAATAACCTACGATCCAGCAATCATGGGCGGGAAACCATGTATACGTGGAATGCGGGTTACGGTGGGCATGATCGTCGGCTTGATTGCGTCCGGGCATAGTCATGAACGTATTTTAGATGCGTATCCGTACCTAGAGCCTGACGACATAACCGAAGCGCTCAGCTACGCCGCCTGGCGTCTTCAGGAGCAGGAAGAACCGCTGACGCTGCCATGAGTCTGGCCTTTGTCGTCGATATGAACTTGTCGGGCCGTTGGTGCGATGTACTAATCGCCGCATCATTTCCTGCCGTACATTGGGCACGCATCGGAGACGCCACGGCAACGGATGCAGAGATTATGGCCTGGGCGACGGCAAATTCGCGAATCGTGCTGACATACGATTTGGATTTTGGGACAATCCTGGCAACGACGCAGGCCGTTTCGCCTAGCGTTGTATTGCTGCGAGGAGCGGACGTACTTCCCGAAACGATGGCGTCTACAGTTATCGTGGCAATTGTTGATCACCAATTAGCATTGGAGAATGGCGCGCTGCTGGTCGTCGATCTCAGGCGGTCACGAATCCGACTGTTGCCCTTTGGAACTTAGGTCGATGATCTAATTTCCTCAAACGCCCCCTTCGCTGCCGCAATAAAGTCACGGACCTTGCTGGGGTCCTTCTTCCCCGGCGAACTCTCCACGCCGCTGGCAACGTCCACGGCATCCGGCCGCGCCGTGCGAATCGCTGCGGCGACATTGTCCGGCGTGAGCCCGCCGGCGAGGATCACGGGCAGGCCAAATAACTTTTCACGCTCGTTGCGAACCACATTCCAATCGACCACCTGGCCGGTGCCACCGAAGGCGTTGGGGGCGTAAGCGTCGAGCAGGACGGCGTGGGGCAAACCGCCAGCGGTTTGGCACGCGTGAAGGAAGTCGCTGACGCTGGATAGATTCTGTTCGCGGCAGCGGAAGGCCCGAATCGTCATTGCGGGCAAGCTGGCCACCAATGACGCAGGCTCATCACCGTGCAATTGCCAGGCATCGAGTCCTGCCGCATCGATGACTGATAGGAGGTGCCGTTCGGTTTCATTAACAAAGACCCCCACGATGGTTGCAGGCTTCGGAAGCGCCGATCCGCGCACGCCGCTGGCGATCTCGTGCGCGCGTTCCACGGAAATGCAGCGGGGACTTGGGGAATAAAAGTTCAGTCCCAGCGCATCGGCACCTTCAGCGACTGCGAATAACGCATCGGCCAAATTGGTAATCCCGCAGATTTTGATCCGAAACAATGGTCGCACCCCTTTCAGGTTATTCTAATAAAATGAGGCTGTTGTGGGGCGCAGGATCGCGATTTGAAATACCTTTCGCATTTTATTGGCGGGACCGCTGGGCTTGTCCCAGCGGG
>JAYTUF010000711.1:0-17250 GCA_043744755.1 Anatilimnocola sp. | reverse complement strand
TTGCCGACGAACAGCACTCCCTCCCGCCCCTGAAACTTGGCCAGGTGCTCCTGCATCACCTCGTCCTTGCGTTCACCTTTGCTGAAGGTGATGAGCGGGATGCCTGCCGCAGCCGTGAACTCGGAGACCTGACGAATGAAATCTTTGGTGATCGGATCCATCAGCGCCGAGGAGGCGAAGGTGTATCCGCGGTGGTTGCGGAAGAAGCCCACCACGCCACTCTCGTATTGAAGTTTGGGGACAAAGACGTTGAGGTACAGGCGGTCGATGCCTTCGACCTCTAGCGTCACGTGATCCCTCATGACTTCGGCAACATTGCGTGGTAGACTCATCGGTGGCTGCGGTCGTCACTTGTCCGCAAGGACCATCGACCGCCTCGCGGTCAAAACAGGAAGCACCCAGGTGTTTCCGCCTAGGCACGACCGGAGCCTATTCTACAACTCGTCGGTCTGAGGCAGAGCCTCGTTAGATTTGGTGTGCCACTGGCTAGGAGTCGCGCCGAAAATCGCCTTTTGCGAAAGGGCGTGGCCGCGACGACTGCCAGTGCTGACCTGCGCTGCCACTCCACACTTATGACCACCAGCGCTTTACAACTGGGCGACAAGATCACCCTCGTCCCCATTCTCCACGGCAGCGGCGATTTTTCCATCGCCGTGCGCCGCTTGATGCTCGAACGCACGTTCGATTGCCTCGCGGTGCCACTGCCGCAATCGTTTAAGAACCGGGTTGAGGAGGCCATCACGCTCCTCCCCGTGCCGTCGGCAGTGATGCAGCCTGCGCTGGCTGACTACACATCTGCGCAGGACGATTCAGACGAAGATCAAGCCCGTTGCAGCTATGTGCCCATCGATCCTTGCCAGCCGGTGATTGCTGCGATTCGTTCGGCCTTGGCGGAGCACATTCCGCGAGCCTTCATTGATCTGGAAACGAATCGCTTCGAGCCGCCGTCGGCCATTCTGCCTGATCCCTACGCTCTAAAAAAGGTCAGCCTCGAACAATTCGCCGCGGCCACGCTGCCGAGCATGTCCCCGCCGCAGACCGAGCAGCATCAGGCGCGCATCGTTCACATGGCCGCACAACTCCAGCGGCTCACCAAGAAATATCAGAACATTCTCTGCCTTTGTTCCCTCACCGATTGGCCTTGGCTGCGAGACGCTTTTCAGAGCCAATCCAGCCCCGTCGCCGATGATGAGTCGGTGGCAGAACCGGAGACTTACGCCGTCGATCCGGCCACGCTCATCTTCATGCTCGGTGAGCTCCCGTTCATCACGCAACTTTACGAACGGGCGCGCTCCTCGTTGGAAGATGACGAGAATCTCTCGATCGACGGCATCAAAGAATTGCTGCTTGTTGCCCGCGATCGTTACCGCCACGATTTCGGCAAGCGCTCTCGGAAAATCACGCCGCACTTGCTCCGGCAGTGTCTGAAATATTTGCGCAACCTTTCGCTTATCGACGGCCGGCTCACGCCCGGCTTGTACGACGTCGTCGTCGGTTCGCAGCAAACGTGCGGCGATGCGTTTGCCGTGCATGTGGCCGAAACCGCGCGCGATTATGAATGCCCGGGCTACACGCCTTATCCGCAAATCACGTTCGGCATCGATCAGGCCCGTCTGCCGAGTGGAGACATCGTTTCGCTCGATAATCGCTTGCCTGGTCAGCCCGTCGTTTGGCGAACGCTGCAACTCACGCGCAAGCCAAAGAAGCCTGAATGCGAAAAATGGCAGATGGGCTGGAATCCGTTTTCCCAGTGCAGTTGGCCGCCCGAAGACGAACAGATCGAGACCTTTCGCGCGCACCTGTTTGACCGCGCTCGCGCGGTCATGGGGGCGGACCTTGTTCGCACGGAGCCGTTCACCACGAGCTTCATGGATGGCCTCGATATTCGCGACACGCTGCGGCATTGGTACGAAGAGAAGATCTTCGTCAAGATCATGCCGCCCAGTCGCGGCCGGCTCGATTGTGTGGTGATGTTGTTCGACGCACCGGCAGATCCGCGCGACTATCCGTGGCGTTCGACCTGGTATGCCGAGCATGAAGAGGAATCCACGCTGGCCTTCTTCGCCACCGATTTTTCGAAGGAACTAGTCGGCCCCGGCATCGCCCTGTCCACGTATGGCGGCGCGCTATTCCTCTTTCCGCCGATTCACATTCCGGATGTGTGGACGAATCGCGAACTCGATTTTTGCGAAACGCTGGAAGAACGTCTCCTGGCTGCCGCCTGCCTGCACAGCAGTTGCCCGCAGATCGCCTTGCTCTCTTCCGGACCGCCCGGCGCCGGCTGGCGCCGGCTGGCCCAGCGATACGGTAAGAAGTTCGTCCACTTGCCGGTCGGCCAATTCAGCGATGCCACCATTCAGCAAATGCGAATGGTCCACGTCCTCAACGGCAAGCAAGTCCGCAGCTACGCCGAGCATTTTATCCGCAAGGCCTAAAGCGACGAAGCGGCAGGAAGCCCGATGTGCCAGCCAGGGAATGCCGCGCGAGAACGCTCCATTTCCTTGCGTCACATACCATCCGAAGTTTTGAACTCGATTCACCAGGTTCTGGCTCTGCGAAACAAATTGTAATTCTTGTAAGTCAGCGACCAACGGCGAATCTGCCGCGGTGTAGTTTAGCGTTTCGGAAGGCCTTACAATCCGGGGCATGAACCCCAACCGCAGCACCGTGATCGTGGTAATAATCCTGCTGGGTGCGCTCGTCATGCTGTCGCTGTACGTCGGCAGTTATATCGCGCTGGCTGACAATTCGGGAACGCTGCGGATGGGTAACGATGGCCTCTGCTATGTACGGCAGTATCGCTACGGGGGTGATGCAGCGGCCTGGTTCTACTGGCCCTTGCATTATGTTGATCGACAATTGCGGCCCGCTTATTGGAACGGGACGGGATGAGCGCGGGACATTGCCACAGCGGCGGTTTTCAATTCAAACCTCGAGCTCGCAATTCCATGCCTCATTCATTCTCCGCAAACGATTCAGCCCCTTTCACCCGCCGCGAGCTCTTCACCCGCGCCGGTCTCGCGGCGGGAGTCACGCTGTTGCCGGCCACTTTCACACCGGTAGTTTGGAGCCAAGAAGGCCCCAGTCGTGTGCCATCCATCGAGCCGCTGAATCGCTTCCCGCGGATGGTACAGGAGTATTTTGTCGAGCAAGTTCGTGCCGCGGAACGAGGCGCAAGTGAGATCAAGCAGGGATTGAAGACGAAGGCCGATGCCGAAGCGCATGTGAAGAGCATCCGCGAGAAGATTGCTGCGGTTTTTGATCTGCCGAAGGAAAAGACGCCGCTGAACGCGAAGGTGGTGGAGATTGTTGACCGCGATGCCTATCGCATTGAGAAAGTGATCTTTGAAAGCCGGCCGCAGTTTTTTGTGACGGCAAATCTCTATGTTCCGAAGAATCGCAAGTTCCCGTTGCCGGGCGTGGTCGGTTCCTGTGGTCACTCGGCGACGGGCAAGGCGATTGAAGCCTATCAGAGCTTTGCCCAGGGTCTCGCGCGGCAAGGATATGTCACGCTGATTTTCGATCCCATCGGTCAGGGCGAACGGCTGCAATATGTCGATGCCAACCTGAAGCCGCGGAAAGGGATCGGCGTCAGTGAGCATCTGTATGCCGGAAATCAACAGTTCCTGGTTGGCGAGTTCTTCGGCGCGTGGCGGGCCTGGGATGGCGTGCGGGCACTCGATTATCTACTGACAAGAGAAGAAGTCGATCCCCAGCACGTCGGCATCACCGGCAACTCCGGCGGCGGCACGATGACCACCTGGCTGTGCGGCGTCGAGTCGCGCTGGACGATGGCGGCCCCCAGTTGCTTTGTCACCACGTTTCGCCGGAATCTCGAAAATGAACTGCCCGCCGACACGGAACAATGCCCGCCCCGCGCAATTGGCCTGGGGCTCGATCACGACGATTTTCTCGCCGCAATGGCGCCCAAGCCAGTAATCATTCTGGCCAAGGAACGAGACTACTTTGATGTCCGCGGCGCGACACAGGCTTACGAACGGCTGAAGCACCTTTACACGCTGCTCGGCAAACCGGAGAACATCTCGCTGTTCGTCGGCCCCACCGAACATGGCTATTCGAAAGAGAACCGCGAGGCCATGTATGGCTGGTTCAACCGCGTGACGGGCGTGAGCGATGCGAAAGCAGAGCCAGCGCTGACAATCGAAAAGGACGACACTCTCCTCTGCACGCCGCACGGGCAAGTTGCGGGACTGCGCTCGCGAACTGTGTTCAGTTTCACGCAAGAGAAGGCTCTCGCGCAGGTGGCAGCGCGGCCGAAGCACGATGCGGGTGGCTTGGCCAGCGTCATTTCCCAAACATTGAAACTGCCCGAGCGCAACGGTCCACCCGATTATCGAATTCTGCGGCCCGTGAGCAAACGCAATTATCCGACCGCGGCATCGACCAGTTACGCCGTCGAGACCGAACCGGGCGTGTTTGCCTTGGTGACGAAACTTAGCGACTCCGGGCATGTCTCGCGTCCGCCTCGCGGCAAGGGTCCGGCGATACTTTACGTCTCGCATCAGGGGGCCGACGCGGAACTGCGTGACGAACCGCTCATTCAGGAGCTTATCAAAGCCGAACCGAACCTGCCGTTCTTCGCCTGCGATGTCCGTGGCATTGGCGATTCGCGCCCCAACACGGCCGGCGCGGATCAGTTTCTCAAGCCCTATGGCAGCGACTATTTCTACGCGGTCCATTCGTTGATGCTCGACAAGCCTTACGTCGGCCAAAAGACCCATGATGTACTCTCGGTAATCGATTGGCTGGCTGAACATGGTTACACCGAAGTCCACCTCGCCGCCCTCGGCTGGGGCACGCTCCCCGCCAGCTTCGCCGCGTTCCTTGCCGACAACGTAAAGCGCGTCACGCTCAAGCAGAATCTCTCCAGCTACGAAGCCATCGCCACGAGCGAGGACTACGACTGGCCGCTGTCGTCGTTCGTGCCAAACGTGCTCGCGAAGTTCGATTTGCCGGAGGTGTATGAGCAATTGAAGAGTAAGCAGCTGCGGCAAATCGAAAGTCGGGGTGCAGTGCAAGAGGCAAGGTGACAAGGAAAAAATGCCCTAACACGCTCGTACTCTCTCACCCTCTCACCTTGCTTCCAAAACCTGCCGATAAAACTTGAGTCCGCCCACCCATCGTGGTAGATTGATGTTTTGGTTTGGAGACCAATCCCCGCCCTCACGTCCCCAATGCCTGCCAGGACGAATTGATTCATGCAACATGCCGTGCCTAACTTGCGATGTTCACTGCGGTTAGTGGGGCCCGCTTTATTGGCTTTCAGCGCGACGATCGCGTGTAATGCGGTTGTCGTCGCTGCGGGGAAAGTAACCGTTACGCCGGCCGCGGCCGAAATCGATCAGCCCGAAGCGAGCTTGCAGTTGCTGGTGAATGAAGTTGTCGAACCGGGCCGTTCGGTCGATCTCACCAGGCAAGTAAAATATCGCAGCGAAAACGAGAAGATTGCTCGGGTGGATGAACTGGGGCTGATCACGCCGGTGAGCGATGGGCAGACGGCGGTGCTGGTCGATCATGCGGGTGGGCCGACGCGGGTGCCGGTCACGGTAAAGGGCATTGCTCAGCCCGTGCCGCTGTCGTTTCCGCGCGACATGATTCCCATTCTCACCAAGGCCGGTTGCAACACGGGCGGTTGCCACGGCAAAGCCGAAGGGCAGAACGGTTTCAAGTTGACCGTGTTTGGGTTCGATCCAGCCGCCGATCACGATGCGATTGTCAAGCAAGGCCGCAGCCGGCGGATTTCGCTCGGTGCGCCGGAGCATAGTCTGCTCTTGAGAAAGAGCCTGGCGCTCGATGCGCATGGTGGCGGTCAGCGGATCGATGAAGGGAGCATTCGCCATCGTCGCCTCGCGCGGTGGATCGGCGAAGGCGCTCAGTTCGGCAGCGAAGAAGCGCCAACACTCGAGCGGATTGAAATTGAACCGACCGAGCAAGTGCTGCTCGCCAAAGGAACGCAGCAACTGCGGGTCTGGGCGATCGACAGCGATGGTTCCCGCCGCTGCGTGACAACCGAAGCAGAATATGAATCGAATGCGTCGCCGATCGCGGCCGTCGATGATCGCGGTTTTGTACAGGCGACGGAGATCGCCGGGGAGGCGGCGATTTTGGCGCGGTATCTCGGTCAGGTGACCGTCGCACGGATCACGATTCCGCAGCCCGGCGTAAAGTTCGCTCGCCCTGCGGAGAATAATTTTGTAGATCGCCTGGCTTGGGACAAACTGCAACGGCTGGGGATTGAACCCAGCGAACTGTGCGACGATGCCACCTTCTTGCGACGAGCCTACCTCGACGTCATCGGCATGTTGCCCACCGCCGCCGAAGCCAAGGCGTTTCTTGCCGATCCTGCGCCGAACAAGCGTTCGCTGCTCGTCGATAAATTGCTTGAGAGGCCTGAATACGCTGACTACTGGACGATGCGGTTCAGCGATTTGCTGCGGGTCGATCAAAGCAAGATCACGCCGCAAGGTTCCGTCGCCATCACTCGCTGGCTGCATCGGCAGTTTGCAGAGAATCGTCCTTACGATGTCTTCGTGCGTGAATTGATCACCGCCAAGGGAAACGTCAAAGCTGAAGGGCCGGCCGCGTTTTACAAAGCGCTCGATACGCCAGAACTGGCTGCTCGCGGCGTGAGCCAGGTCTTTTTAGGCATCCGGCTGGAGTGTGCCCAGTGTCATCATCATCCGTCGGACCGCTGGGGGCAGGATGATTATTATGCGATGGCCGGCATGTTCGCTGGCGTGAGCCGGAAGAAGACGCCCGATGGCGGCGAAGCCATTGTGCCGATCGCCGCGAAAGACTTGCAGCACCCGCGCACATTGGAGTTTGTGCAAGCAAGCCCACTCGGAGTAACACCCAAACCACGAGTCGTGGAAGCGCCGCCACCGGCGCCTATTGTTCCGATGAAAGCTCCCGGAAAGCCCGCGAAGCTTGCTGCCAAACCAAAGAAGCCCGTCGTTCCTGAGTCGGCTATTTCCGATGCCGTCGATCCCCGCGTTGAACTTGCTGACTGGATGATCGCGCCGGAGAATCAGTATTTCGCGGCGACAATGGCCAATCGTTTGTGGGCGCATTACTTTGGCCGCGGTTTGGTTGAGCCTATCGATGATCTGCGGCTGACGAACCCGGCGTCGAATGAACCGCTGCTCAACGAACTCGCCAAACACTTGCGCTCGGTGAAATACGACTTGAAGGCCTTCACCCGCACGCTTCTGAACAGCCGCCTTTATCAACTAGCGCCGACGACCACGGCCAGTAATGCCGTTGACGAGCAGAACTTCTCGCATGGTGCTTATAAGGCCATGCCGGCCGAAGTATTGCTCGATGCCATCGGCCAAGCAACCGGCACGCCCGAATCGTTCAACGGTTGGCCCGAAGGGGTGCGGGCAGTGCAAATCTGGGACAACAAGCTCCCCTCGTATTTCTTCCGCATCTTCGGCCGGCCGGTGCGGGCAACCGTCTGTGAATGCGAACGGAGCAACGAACCCAGCATTTCGCAGGCTCTGCACTTGATGAACTCGCCGGAGATCATGGCCAAGATCCGTTCGCGCACGGGTCACGCGGCCGTAGTCGCCAGGCAGCCGCTGTCCCCCGCCGATTCGCTCGATCAACTTTATTTGACGGTCCTCTCCCGCTATCCAATGCCAGGCGAAAAAGAACAACTGCTGCCGGTGTTTGCGGAGGGTGCAGACCGCCGCGCCGCGTGCGAAGATATTGTCTGGGTGCTGCTGAACAGCAAAGAGTTTTTGTTTAACCATTGACGCCCGTAGCACGAACCCCTTGGTTCGTGCGAGCCGTACTTAAAGGAATAAAGAATGCGACGCACCTTCTGCGACGGAATTTCGCGGCGGCAAGCTTTGCGGATTGGTTCCGTCGGCCTGATCGGCGGCCTGACGCTTCCCCGCCTGCTGGAACTTGAAGCGGTTGCCTCCACCGGTCGCGTGGCCAAGGCCAAGAGCGTGATCTTCCTGTTCCTCGAAGGTGGCCCCAGCACCATCGACATGTGGGACCTCAAGCCCGAAGGCCCAGCCGAATTCCGCGGCCCTTATCAGCCCATTGCCACCAAAGTTCCCGGCACGTTTGTCGGCGAGCATTGCCCGCTGTCGGCCGCCATTGCCGATAAGTTCACGATCGTCCGTTCGCACAGTCACAAGGACAACGGACACAACACGGGCTACCACTATTGCATGACGGGCTACAAGGCTTCGTTCGCCGATGGTCAGGCCGGCGGCACTCCCAACAATCTGCTCTATCCATCTCTCGGTTCGATCGTCTCGCGCGAGCTGGGTCCCCGCGGCAACATTCCCGTCTATGTGAACTTGCCCGATCCGATGGAATCCGGCGGCCCCGGTTTCTTCGGTCCCACGCACGCGCCGTTCGTGCTCGAGACCGATCCCGTGCAGCCGGATTTTGAAGTCCGCGATCTGCGGCTCGCACCCGGCATTTCCGCCGACCGGCTGGAGCGCCGCCGCAAAATGCTGGCCGCGGTCGAACAGCAGAACAAAGCCGCTCAGGCCGCTCGACCGAACGTGATGAGCACCTACTACGAGAAGGCCTATTCCATGATCACCGCGCCCGATGCGCGGAAGGCGTTTGATATTGCCGCTGAAAGCGACAAGACCCGCGAACGCTATGGATACACATCACTGGGCCAATGCGCTCTCCTCGCGCGGCGGCTGGTCGAGGCGGGTTCGCGATTCGTGGGCGTGGACAACGGCAGTTGGGATACCCACTTCTCACAGTTTCCGAGTCTCAAGGAAGATCTCATTCCGTCCGCCGACCGGGCGTTCAGCGCCCTGGTAACCGATCTCGAAGAACGCGGCCTGCTCGAAAGCACGCTGGTCATCATGATGGGCGAAATGGGCCGCACGCCGCAGATCAACACCCGCGCTGGCCGAGATCATTGGTCGATGACACAGTCGATACTGTGGGCTGGCGGCGGCGTGAAGCAGGGTCAAGTGATTGGCGCGACCGACAAGAGCTGCATGTATCCGACGACGGAACCTTATGGCGTAGAAGATGTCATCTGCACGATCTTCCACCAACTGGGTATCGACACCGGCAAGACCTATTACACGCCGCTGGGTCGGCCGGTGCCGATTGTCAACGGCGGGCGCGTGATTCCGGGGCTGGTTTAACATTGCGGTTTGGAAGACTTGCGACTAACACTAGGGCCGGTTCATGACTCACGAGAATTTCCACGCGATCCTCACTCGACTGCAGGAACGTCGGCCGTATCGGATCTTCACGATTGAACTGCATGGTGGTCAACGGTTCGAGGTTGACAGCCCCTATTCTTTCATTCATCGCGAGGGAGTAGGCGTTTTCGTGGCACCCGGCGGGATTCCTGTTTGGTTCGATCACGAAAGTGTTAGTCAGATTTTTGAGGCACCAGCGGACGCCGACTTTCGGACCAAGGAAACTGCGTGATTTTTAAGCCGTCGTAAAGTTTGGGAGTCGCATGCTTACCTATCTCTTGCTCCTCGTTGCCGTCGGCCAAGTTGCCGCGGCTAACATTCGTCCGCAGATTGGCTACGTCTATCCGCCCGCGGGCAAGCCGGGGACGACGGTCGAGGTTCAATTGGGAACTTACGACTGGACTCCCGATATGCAAATCTTCGCGCATGATCCGCGCGTGAAAATCGAAATCACCGGCCCGGCAGGTGAGCCGATCCTGACGCCGCCCCCTTATTGGTTCGGCAACAAAGCGGGGCAAGCCCAGCCGCCGCTCCCTCGGGAAGTTCCCGCGAAAATCACGATCCCCGCCGACATGCCGCCGGGAGAGATTCGCTGGCAAGTGGCGAATGCGAACGGTGGATCGAACATCGGCAAGTTCGTGATCAGCGATCTGAACGAAATCGTTGAGCCTGAGCAACGACCCGCAATTATCGAGCTGCCCAGCATCCCTGCCGCGGCCAGCGGTCGCGTTTCCCGGATCACCGAGATCGATGAATACCGCTTCACGACGCCCGCTGCCGCGCAAATCACTTGCCGGCTGGAAGACCGCTTGGGGCAAGCGTTTTCGGGTTCGCTGACCATCAAAGACAGCAGCGGCAAGGTCGTCGCCGATGGCGCTGATACCGCGGGCACTGGCGTGACGCTCAGGTTCGCGTCACAGGCGGGCATGACTTACACCGCCGCCATTCGCGACATCGAATTCGCTGGCGACCGCGGCTATGTCTATCGCCTCACAATCCGCAACACACCCGAAGTCATCGCCACGTTGCCGCTGGTCGTCAAGCGCGGCGAGAGGCACTCGCTAAAGCTCATCGGTTGGGGACTGACCAAGCCATCGCTGCTGGAATTAGTTCCACAGGATGTGACTCTCGCCGCGAATTCGGCGGTAGAGCAGATTGTTTCAATCGATGCGCCGCTGGGCAAAGTCTCCGCGAAAATCTTCGTGGGCGACGTAACCGACACCCTCGAACCGGCCGGTATCAATCCGGCGCAGCGACAGTTAGTCATTCCCGCGGCCGTCTCGGCGACGTTCGACAAGGTGGATGCCATCAGCGGTCTGCCCGTGGATCGCTATCGCTTTTCAGCCAAAAAGGGGCAAACGCTTCGCATTATGGCGGAGGTCGATCGCTTTCAATCGGCCGTCGATCCAACCCTCATCATTACGAATATTGCTGGAAAGGAACTGTTGCGAATCGATGATGCACCGGGCGCGAACGATGCAGCGGTGGAATTCAAAGTACCTGACGACGGCGAGTATGAACTGAGCGTCGGCGATGTCAGCGGATTAGTTCCCACCGTCGCGAGCGTCTATCGACTGACGATCGACGATACGGCCGCCCTGTTGGATTTTGACATCCAACTGCCCGAAAGATTGGAAATCGTGTTGGGCGGCAAGGCCGATCTGGCCGTGAAGGTGACACGTCAGGGCGTTTGGAAATCGCCGATCACGCTGACGCTCGCGGGTCTACCAGCGGGAGTCGTGCCCGCGGAAGTCATGCCGCCCGCAGTGGCGAATACGATTCCTGCCGATAAGCTGGCGCTGAATCTCACGCTCAATGCTTCCGATCAAGCAGCGGCAACGGCCTCGCTGGTGACCATCGTCGCGACCGCCACGCAGGACGGCAAGTCGATCGAACGTCGTTCGTCGCCGGTGCTGATTTCGACCACGCTCAAGACGCGGGTCAAAGTGAAATCAACGGTGCAGGATGGTGGACGGATCGTGAACCGCGGCACCACCTACCCCGCCGATGTTGTTGTTGAACGGCTGGATGGCTACGCCGGCCCCGTGATCCTGCAGATGGCCGCGAACCAGCAGCGGCAGCGGCGCGGCATCCGCGGCGCCACGATGACCGTGCCCGCCGGCATCGATCAGGTGCAGTATCCGGTCTTCATGCCCGAATGGCTGGAAACGAGCCTGACCGCCCGGATCAATGTCATCGGCGTCACGCCGATTGCCGACCCGAAAGGCAACATCCGCCACATCACCGGCATCATGGACGGCTTCATCGTGATGTCGCTGGAAGGGGCTCTGCTGAAGCTCACGCATGAGCAACAAGAATACGTCGCGTCGCCAGGCGGCACGCTCGAAATCCCGCTCCGCGTTTCACGGACGACGAAACTCCCCATCCCTGCTGACGTCATCCTCGTCGGCTCCGGCGAGAAGACCAACTCGCTCACTGCCGACGCGGTTCAACTGCCCCCCACCGTCAATCAGCACGCGATGAAAGTCCACATCGCCGCTGATGCCAAGCCGGGCGAACATCATGCCATCGTCCGCGCCACTGCTTTGCAAGACGGCAAATGGCCAGCAGTGAGTGAGACGACGGTGGTGATTTACGTAGAAGTAACGAAATAGCGCTACAGACGACTCTGCCAATGGCTCTGATCGCGTGCGCCATGGACCACGGCGATTATTTCAGTTCGATCTGGAAGCGCTCGATACATGACGACGTAGTGGTATTTGCGTATGGTAGAGGCACGCACATCGCGATGAATAAATCCATAGAGCTGCGGATTATTCTCAATTCGCGTAAACAGTTCGCGGATCAGTTTCAAGAACTTTTGGCCAGCGCCAGTTCTCGCAATCTCTAACGAATGAACTGCTGCTTCGATATCCTCATCAGCTTCGATTCGAATGACGAAGCGAGGATTCATAGAGTTTTCTCGATGCGGTCAAGAACTTCCCGCCAAGGCTTGCCCCCAGTTGGATCCGCATCGGCAGCAGCACAGCGCCGATCAATTTCAGCGAACTGCGAGGCTGAGAGTTCAGCGGGATCAACCTGTTCGGGCAATCCAGAAAGGATGAAATCCACGAGTTGCAATCGCTGGGGCACAGTCAATTGATCGATGCCGAAAGCTAAAACGTCAAATGCCATCTTAGGTGTCTCCGTAATCGCGTATGTACTTCACCTTACTGATGCCAAACCGGTCGGGGTTGGTCGAATTCGAAAACAAAAAATAATCAGCGTCGATTCCGCCAACTGAACGTGTCTCGCGCTCCGTGAGTGATTGCAAAGATCTCTATCCGTTCGTCAGTTACAAAGTAAAAGAGCACATAGGCCGACTTTGGAATATGCACCGCGCGAATGTCCTGCTCCAGAATGGCATACAGCAAGGGATGTGACTCGATCCGTTGCAGCAAAGCCTCCAGGTTGTCAACGAATCGCTCGCCGATGCCGGAGCGAGCCATTTCCAACGACGATCGAATTTCCTGAATCTCGGCATCCACATCAGGCCGGATGATGAGTTGGCGGTTCATGAGAGTTTTTTGCGTAGATCAGCGATGACTTCTCGCCAAGGGCGTCCGGCCCCCGGGTTTTCATCGGCTTCCTTGCGACGCCGCAGGATCTCTTTCATCTGGGCATCGGTCAACTCGATGGGGTCAACCTGCTCGGGGAGTCGTTCGTCGATCAGATCCCTCAATTGCAACAATTCGGGGACGGTCATCTGATCGATGCCTAAGGCTTGCACATCGAGTGGCATAAACGACTCCTTCGATTCGCAACGTAAATCACCTCATTATTCTACCATCAACTTCTTCACCACCGTCTGTAAAATGCCGCCGTTGCGGTAGTAGTCGAGCTCGACCGGCGTGTCGATGCGGACGGCGGCGGCGAAGGTTTTGCTGGTGCCGTCGGGAGACGTGGCTTGCACGCTGATTTGCGTGCGGGGGGCGAGGGTTTCATCCAGGCCGAGAATCTCGAAGGTCTCGTCGCCGTCGAGGCCCAGCGATTTCCAAGATTGACCTTCGAGAAACTGCAGCGGCAGCACGCCCATGTTAACGAGGTTGCTGCGGTGAATCCGTTCGTAGCTGGCCGCGATCACCGCCCGCACGCCGAGCAGGCTGGTCCCCTTGGCTGCCCAGTCGCGCGACGAGCCGGTGCCGTATTCAACGCCGGCAAGAATGATCGTCGGCGTGCCGGCCGCTTTGTATTTCATCGCGGCATCGTAGATGGGCATCACTTGCCCGGCGTCGCCGTCGCCGACGGGAGCTTTGCCCGAGACATGACCCGCGCCCAGGTATTTCGTCACGCCACCCTCGGTGCCGGGCGCGAGGAAGTTGCGAATCCGGACGTTGGCGAACGTGCCGCGGACCATCACCCGGTCGTTGCCGCGGCGGGCACCATAGCTGTTGAAATCGACGGGCTGCACGCCGTGCTCCATCAGGTGCTTGCCCGCCGGACTATTCTTGGCAATGTTGCCGGCCGGCGAGATATGGTCGGTCGTCACACTGTCGCCCAGCATGGCCAGCACCCGTGCGCCGCGAATCGGCCTGACCACGTTGGCGTTCGCACTAAAGTCCGCGAGAAACGGCGGCTCTTGAATGTACGTGCTGGCTTCGTTCCAGCGATACAAGGCCCCCTCGGCCACCTTGATCTGGTTCCACATCTGGTTGCCGTCGAAAGCCCGGGCATACCGGCTTGTGAACATATCGGCCTGCACGAAGTCGTTGATCGCCTGCTTCACTTCGGCATGGGTCGGCCAGATGTCCTTGAGCATCACCGGCCCGCTCGTTCCCTGCCCGATCGGTTCAGTGAGCAGATCGATATCGGTGGTACCTGCCAGAGCATACGCGACGACGAGCGGCGGGCTAGCCAGGAAATTCGCTTTGACGAGCGGATTGACCCGCCCTTCAAAATTGCGATTGCCGCTGATGACTGCCGAGGCGACGAGATCTCCTTCGGTCACGGCTGCGGCGACATTGTCCGGCAGCGGACCGCTGTTGCCGATGCAGGTGGTGCAGCCATAGCCAACGGTCTGAAAACCGAGCGTATCGAGGGCCTGGCTGAGGCCGGCGCGGTCGAAGTAATCGGTTACCACCCGTGAGCCGGGGGCGAGACTAGTCTTCACATAGCTGGGAACCTTCAATCCCTTGGCGACGGCTTTTTTCGCGAGCAGACCGGCAGCGAGCATCACGCTTGGATTGCTGGTGTTCGTGCAACTGGTGATCGCCGCAATCACCACCGCCCCGTGCCCGATCGTTTCGCTATGGCCGTTCGTCTGCACGGTTCCCTTTCGCTTCAGCGCGGCATCATCGAGTTGAAATCCTCGCTCGGCAATGGGAGCTTTGAGCGCCTTCTGCCAGTTGGATTTCATTGCAGCAAGCGAAACGCGATCCTGCGGACGCTTCGGTCCCGCCAGCGAAGGCTCAACCGTACTCAGATCGAGCGATACCTTCTTGGAGTAATTCAGCGGCGGCGAATCGGGCGTGCTGAACAGGCCTTGCGCTTTGTAATAGCGTTCAACCAATGACACCTCTTCCGCAGTTCGGCCGGTGCGACGCAAATAGTCAAGCGTTTCGTCATCGACGGGAAAGAAGCCCATCGTGGCGCCATACTCGGGGGCCATGTTGGCGATGGTCGCGCGGTCGGCGAGCGACATCTGCCTCATGCCGGCGCCGTAGAATTCGACGAACTTATCAACGACGCCCAGCTTCCGCAGTTGCTCCGTCACGGTCAGCACCAGGTCGGTCGCGGTCACGCCCGGCGGCAGCTCGCCCGTCAGTTCAAAACCAATCACTTCCGGCAGCAGCATGTACAGCGGCTGGCCGAGCATCACCGCCTCGGCTTCGATGCCCCCCACGCCCCAGCCGAGTACGCCCAGGCCGTTGATCATCGTGGTGTGACTATCGGTGCCGACGAGCGAATCGGGCAGCGCGACCGGCCCCAGTTTATCGCTGCGAACGAACACGCCCTTAGCCAGATATTCCAGGTTCACTTGATGGACGATGCCCACATCGGGCGGCACGACGCGGAAGTTATTGAACGCTCGCTGACCCCAGCGGAGAAACTCATACCGCTCACGGTTTCGTTTGAATTCGAGTTCGACGTTCTGACCGAGCGAGCTGGCTGTGCCGAAGAAATCGACCTGCACACTGTGATCGATGACCAAATCGACCGGAATCAGCGGGTTGATCTTTTTAGGATCGCCCCCCAGCCGTTCCATCGCCGACCGCATCGCGGCCAGATCGACCACGCAGGGGACGCCGGTGAAGTCTTGCAGCACCACCCGCGCGGGCATGAAGGGAATCTCGCGCTTGGCCGGTTCCGCCGCGTTCCAACTCGCGAGGGCTTTCACATCGTCTTCGGTCACAATATACCCATCGCAGTTTCGCAACGCCGCTTCCAGCAGCACGCGAATCGAAAATGGCAACTGGCTGACCGCGCCGAGGCCCAGTGTCTCCAGCTTGCTGAGTCGATAAATGCCGGCTTCACCGCTGCCGGTGTCGAAGGTGTCGCGGGCGCCAAACGGATCAAAAACGGTGGTGCTCATGGCGTGATTTAGGTACTAGCGGGGGTGGGTAGACAGCCGGGCGGACGGGAAGGAAACACGCGGCATCGCCCGAGTCGCTGCACTCTTGATTGTAACAATTTCGGATACCGCTGTCAGGCCAACGCTCCCTAGTCCAACTCGTAACCTAACGGCCTCAGCGTCGATTCGATTTCCATCCTGTTCGGTGACAAACTCCCCGAGTTTTTCACCGCCCACACGCCGGAAACCCGAGAGTTGCGCTAGGGCGTGATGAAAAACTCGCCGTGTTTTTCAACTCGTCTATTTCTGTCGAAACAGAATTCAACTATCGCTTTGCGACACGCCTGGCAGGTATGATGGCAGCCAAGCCCCGGCGACAACTCCCACCTCTCCATGCCAGCCATTCCAATTCGGAATTCGTCAATGCTCCCGCTCTCACGCCCCAATCCGATTACCCGCCGGCAGTTGATCCAGGCCGGCGTATTGGGCTTGGCGGGGTTGAGCTTGCCCGAAGTGCTGCGGTTGAGATCGATCGCAGCCGGCGCGGACAAGTCGCCGCCAGATACCGCGATCATCTATGTGCTGCAAGAAGGGGGCGCGTCGCAGCTCGAAACTTGGGATCCCAAACCCGCAGCAGCGGAAGAGATTCGCGGTCAGTTCGGCGTGACGAAGACGAATGTGCCGGGCGTGATCTTCAGCGATATTCTGCCCGAACAAGCGCGGATCATGGACAAGCTGACGATCCTTCGCTCAGTTCATCATCCGTCGACGCAGCATTCGTCGAGCGTCCATTTGCTAAAGACCGGATATTACTGCCGGGCCGACTCCGATTTCAACGAAATGCCCAGCCTCGGCTCGCACATTTCGCGGCTCCGCGGCTCCGTCGCGGGCGGCGTGCCGACCTATGTCACGCTCAACAACGGTGCCCGCTACGGCAATGGCTCATATCTGGGACCGGGAACCAATCCCTTCGACGTGCAGAATGTTTGGAAGGGGAATGATTATGAACAGCCGCAGGACACCCGCATCCTGGTGCCCAATCTTTCGCTAGTCGAAGGCCTGACATTCGATCAGGTAGCCAACCGGCGGCAGTTGCTCGCGGACCTGGAAAACGTCCGACGCGAACAAGATCGCAGCAGGAACAACGAGGCCGTTGATTCGTTCCGCCAGCAGTCGTTTGATCTAGTCACTGGTGCCGCGGCGCGCAAGGCTTTTGATTTGGACAAGGAACCAGAAGCGCTGCGCAATCGCTACGGCCGCAATCGTCTGGGGCAGAGTCTGCTCCTCGCCCGCCGTCTGGTCGAACATGGCGTGCCGTTTATCACGGTGGGGACTTTCAATTGGGACCATCACGGCAACCTCTGGGGCCAGATGCGCCGCGATGCACCGGCCTTCGATCTGGGCGTCGCGGCCTTAGTTGAAGATCTCTACGCCCGCGGCCTGCAGAAGCGCGTGCTCGTCGTCGTCATGGGCGAATTCGGTCGCACGCCGCGGTTCGAAATCATCGGCAGCAACCTCCCCGGC
>JAYTUF010000710.1:0-4407 GCA_043744755.1 Anatilimnocola sp. | reverse complement strand
GCGTTCCTTCGCTGCCGACCATCGCGCCGACCAGATCAAGGCCCAGCGGATCTTCGGCCGGTCCGCCGACTTGCACGATGGTTCCGTCTGCCAGCACGGCTTCGATGCCCAGGACGTGATTCACCGTCACGCCATACTTGAGCGTATGCGGCCCGCCAGAGTTGGTGGCCACATTGCCGCCGATGGTGCAGGCACCCTGGCTGGAAGGGTCGGGAGCATAGTGATAGCCCGAACCCTTGAGCGCGTTCGTCAAATGCACATTCACCACACCTGGCTCGACGACGGCGTAGCGATCGCGGTAGTTGATCTCCAGAATCTGCTTCAGCCGCGTGAGCACAATCATCACGCCGCCGCCAATCGGCAAGCAGCCGCCGGCCAGGCTCGTCCCCGCGCCGCGTGGCACGAACGGCACGCCCGCGATGTTGCACTGCTTGACAATCTGCACTACGTCCGCGGTGCTGCGGGGGAAGACGACGATGTCCGGGCTGTTCTTTTCGATCACGAAGCCATCGCACTCATAGACCATCAGATCGGAACGAGCGGTGAGGACGTTCTCGGCCCCAACGGCCCGGCGGAGCGCATCGGCCAGGCGCGTCAGCGTCGTAGCGGAGATGGTTGCGTTTATGGTCATAATTCGCGCGGGAAAATCTTTTTGAAGAAAATCGATTATAGATGCCCGCGTGGACCTAACTAGTCACGGGGCCTGCGTATAACTCTCCGCAGTCGCCGCGAATGCCGATCGGCTGCTGCAGAAAAAGTTCGGTAAGAGTTACCAGTCCCCTTGCCAAACTTACCCGTGTATTGTAAATTTGTACACTAGTGCGAAAGGATCGATGAGCCCTGTGGATTCCACTGAAAGCAAGGACTGGCAACGTGTTATGTCAATAGCAGTTGCTCAAGCTTTTGTTTTGGCACGGCCCGTGCATTAAGGTCGTCTCGCTTATCTTCCCCCGCATTCGTCTATCCAATCTCATCGGCACAAAGGAGTGTGACATGCTTGTTTTGACTCGCAAACTGCAGGAACGAATCTGTATTGGCAACGACATCACCGTAACAATTCTCCGCGTGAAAGGGCAACAGGTGCGGATCGGCATCGAAGCCCCCCGCGACGTCCGCGTGATTCGCGGCGAACTGCCGCTACATTCCACGCACCGGGAACAACCGCCGGCGGACACCGCTCAGCAAGAAGTCGAGCCGGTTATGTTTGAAGTGAAAGGGACGCTGCTCAGCAGCGAAATAGATTCCGAAACGGCCGACGCCGAAGAGACCAGCACGGTCATCATGGGTCGCGGCCGACCTGCAGCAATGAAGCAATTCGTGCAATCGGTGCTAGAAGGCGCGCTGGCGAAGTAGGCCGGCAATCACAGTTCAGTCCGGTTTCGCCGCCGCGAGAACCGGCACCGAGAGCGGCACCCGCTGCCATAGTAATTCGATCAATTCCGGCTGCATGTATTCGTAATCATCCGGAATGTCCAAGCAGACAACTCGCTTGGCTTTGAGCAGTGAATTGAACATTCGATTCAACTTGGCTCGGTGGGCTGGCTCCATGACCAGGATAATATCGGCCCATTCAATCAGTTCTGGCGATACAAGCTCATCAGCGTCCGGATTCACACCGGCTGAGCAGGTCTCAACGCCGGCAACCGCGAATAAATGCTCCGCGGTCGGACTGCGCAGGCGATTTCGTCCGCAAATGAAAAGCAAATGCATCGAGGGTTTCCCGCTTTCTCTACCGGCTTACTCTTGTAAGCTTCCGATTGCGGCGTCGGCAAGTTAGAAACTTGCCCCGCGGCTTCTCTTGTCTGGTTTCTGCACATTTTTCCATTCCGCCCTTTCCCCGGCGTGGGCGGCGGAACATAATGCAGAAGTCCCTCCACACGGCTCCTCAGCCAATACTACTCTCGAATTTGTCGCCAGTGTTTTAGGCATCACCGCCCGGGGCACTTGGCACGCACCACGGTGCGAAAGCAGGCCGGCCGGATATTCATCTCAGTCGGTCACGGCTCGCTCGCACCGCAGAAGGATCGAAAGCTCGCATCCCACCCCGCGCCGTTCGTGCGCATTAGTCCCCAGTCCGATTGCTCAGCTCATCAGGAGCGCCAGGTATGGCTACGTTCAAGAATTTTCGCCGCGGTGATCGCGACGCCCGCCGCAGCGATGCTGCCCGTCCCCGCGATGTAGACCCCAATGCACCGGTTAACCCCAATCTCCCCAAGCATGTGCAGCGCTTGCGCGAAATCGAAAATGAAGGGGAACCGATGTCGCTAGCGGAAGAACTCGCCGACTTGATGGCCCATCACCACGAAGAGGCGGGAACAGAAGAACGATATGAAGAGCTGAAGAAAAGCGGCTTTCAAATCGCCGATTTGCAAAAGCTGACCATGGGCGAGCTGATGGAAGAGGCTCGCAATCAGAAGCTGGACGAAGTAGCCGGCGTGCGCCGGCAGGACCTGATCTTTCGAATCTTGAAAGAGCGGGTCAAACAAAGCGGCCTGATGTATGGCGAAGGAACGCTCGAAATCCTGCCCGATGGTTTCGGCTTTCTCCGCAGCCCCGATTATCACTATCTCTCCTGCCCCGACGATATCTACGTTTCCCCCAGCCAGATTCGCCGCTTCGGCCTGCGGACGGGATGCACTGTCGCGGGGCAGATTCGGCCGCCCAAAGAGAACGAACGGTACTTCGCACTGCTGCGCGTCGAAGCGATCAATTTTCAAGATCCCAGCCTGGCTTCGGGACGGGTCTCGTTTGATGATCTCACGCCGCTGCATCCCGACACACGGATTGTGATGGAACACGACCCGGAAGACCTCTGCACGCGGGTGATCGACCTGGTCACGCCCATTGGCTTTGGGCAGCGCGGCTTGATCGTCAGTCCGCCCCGAGCGGGCAAGACTATTCTGATGCAGCGGATGGCCAAGGCGGTGCTGAAGAATTTTCCCGATGCCTATGTGATGATGCTGCTGGTGGACGAGCGGCCCGAAGAAGTGACCGACATGGAGCGGCAAGTGAAAGGCCGCAATTGTGAGGTGGTCAGCAGCACGTTCGACGAAGCGAGTTCCCGCCATGTGCAGGTAGCCCACATGGTGCTCGAAAAAGCCAAGCGGCTCGTCGAGTGCGGCACCGACGTGATCATTTTTCTGGACTCGATCACCCGCCTGGCCCGCGCCTGGAACAGCGAGTGCCCGCAATCCGGCAAGTTGCTCACCGGCGGCTTGGATGCCAACGCCTTGCAACAGCCCAAGCGGTTTTTCGGCTCCGCCCGCAAGGTGGAAGAAGGGGGTTCGCTCACGATTCTCGCCACCGCGCTCGTCGAAACGGGCAGCAAGATGGACGACGTAATCTTTGAAGAGTTCAAAGGGACCGGCAACCTGGAAATTCATCTCGACCGAAAACTGGTCGATAAGCGGATCTGGCCCGCCATCGAAATCAACCGTAGCGGAACGCGTCGGGAAGAGATTCTGATGGACCCGGAAGAATACAAGCGCGTGACCCTCCTCCGCCGCGCCCTCGCCGATCAAAATGCCCCCGACGCCATGGAAATGCTCATCACCAAACTAGCGAAGTCGAAGACCAATGCGGAGTTTTTGATGACGGTGAGTTTGAAATAAACTCAGAATGAAAACTGAGAACAGAACGAGTGTCCTGGTATTCGGAGCATACGAATGATTCAACGACCCAACGAAACTCAGAGAATCTGGACAGTCGAAGAGCTGTTGCAAATGCCGCCCGAACAGCGAGACGCGATTTTGGAAGCTGCTGCGCTGCTGGCGGAGGAACATTACATTAACGATCCTGACTTGATATTTGACGCCTATGCACAGAAAGGCTTCCATGACGACACGGAGAAGAGCGACGGTGTCGCCGCGGAGGGGTGAGATATGGCTGGTGGACTTCGATCCGAGCGTCGGAGCTGAGATTCAAAAGCTGCGTCCAGCACTGGTAATGAACCCGGATTCGATTGGACGTTTGCCGCTTCGGATTATCGTTCCAATTACCGATTGGAAAGTTTACTACTCGACGATGCCATGGTTTGTGCCCCTCCCAGGCAATCCGGCATCGGGCTTGGCTAAACAATCAGGCGCCGATGCGTTTCAAACCAGGTCCCTCTCGATCAATCGCTTCGTCAGAATTCTCGGTGTCGCAACACCTCAACAGGTTACAAGTGTTGCCACAGCCGTAAAACTATGTGTGGGCGCGACGTAGGCCTAATCGCAGCGCGAACTATTCTTGCGTAACCGTCAATGTTTTGAGCGATCGCCGCGCTTTGGACGTCACGCGTCCTAAAAAACGGCTCTTCCGGATCCAGCGTACGCAGCCGTCGTCCGTGGATTTTTAAGGCATAACTCCGGTGTCCAATGGTAGTTGCTGCAAATAGGGTCGATGGGTTACGCTGCCATTGCCTGG
>JAYTUF010000709.1:0-17302 GCA_043744755.1 Anatilimnocola sp. | reverse complement strand
CAAAGACAACGTGACGCTCCTCTTCGACACCCTGCTCCCTAAATGGAACTACCGCGATGTTCCGGAATGAGTACGGCAGTTATTGATGCGCCGATCCTAAGTGTTCGAGAGGCCATCGGTCACTTCGCGCATCTGATACCAAACCGCCCGGCCGGCCAGGCCATCGGAATCCTGTTTGGCGGGCGGCGTGTTGGGATCGCTCGAGCCGCCAGTGTCCATCGCCACCGTGCCGGCGTTCACGGCATAGTCGGTGCGGGCCACGCGCGTCGCGGTGCTCGCCCAGAAGGGCATCCAGGCCGCTGGCCCTGCGACATACGCTTTCGCCGGTCGGCGGGTCGGGCAGTTCATCACCGCGAATGAAGTCTGTAACACGGACACGGGGTCGGGATGCTCGAACAGGTTCTTCTGCTCGATGAACGGCAACAGGCTATACATCCAGCCGCCCGGTTGATTGGGTCCCAAGCCCTTCGACGGCACGCCCACGCACTGAAAGCCCCAGCCCCCGTGCGGAAACGCGCCCACCTGATCGACATGCAACTGCGCGCCCAACCCCAGTTGCTTGAGATGGTTCGCACACTGCGTCCGCCGCGCCGCCTCGCGAGCGCTCTGCACCGCGGGAAGCAAGAGCGCCACCAGCACGCCGATGATGGCGATTACGACCAGCAGTTCCACGAGCGTAAAACCACGCCGCAGCGGAGGACGGAATGGGGAGAACATCCGCGCACCTGGGCCTGAAGGTAGCTGAATTCGCCAGAATTCAGTCTGGGGTGAGGCGAGTCTGAATTCTGGCGAATTCAGCTACGGCTGCGTGTCCCGCTACTCATCCTTCGCGCCGCCCAGGGTGAGGAAGATTTTGTACTTGTTGTTCAGATGCGTGTGGGCGATGCTCGCGTGGCCATCGGTCGGGAACTTCTTGCAGACCTGCTGAAACATCTGAATGGCCTGCTCCGCCTGGCCCGCTTCTTCGCGCGTGTAGGCAATCTGCAGCAGCGCCCAGGGGGCCGAGGCGGGATCGCTGCTGACTTGCGTATAGAGCACAATCGCTTCGTTGTATTGCTTCAAATGCCGGTGGCACCAGGCCATCATCTTGTACTGCTCCGGGAAGTTATCGCACTGGCGATAATGGCCAATGGCTTCCTTTAGCAGGCCCGCCTCGCGATAGGTCTCGCCAATCGCGTACCGCCAGCGATTGGAGGCGGCGGCATCCGATTTGTACAGGTCTTCATAAACGGCCACCGCTTCGGGAACCTTCTTCGCCGCGCGATAGGTGACGGCCAACTCCGCCTGAAACGCGGCCCGGCGGTCCATCTCGGCGACGGCGATCGCCTGCAAGTAGGCTTCAATGGCGAGCGGCCAATTCTGCTGCTCGCGATAGCTGTACGCGACCTGGTTCAGCCCTTCACCTTTGTTCGCATACCGGCGAAACGTGGCCCGGGCTTCTTCCCATTTGTTGCGCGACTTGTAGAACGTGGCCAGGCGACCAAGCAGCTCATCATCGCTGCCGCCGAGGGTTTTGAGCAGTTGCTCATAAGCGGCCGGCACCTGATCGTCGCGTTTGGCAATCGCCAGTAGATCAAGCGCATTGAGTCCGTTCTGCTTCGCTTCCGCCTTGTTCTCCGACGTGGCCAGGTCGGTCGGCGAGCTCCGCTTCAGCCAGGCAATCGACAGATCGGCCAGTTTGCCACCCTTCACGAGCGTTTCATTCACGCTCATCAGTTCCGCCAGCGGTTGGCGAACATACTCGTGGACGCGATGGGCCAGTTGCGGCGGCTTGTAGGTGGTCTCCAAAGCCTTCACCCCTTCATCGAAGGCCCCTTCGCGATAATGATGTGCGGCGAGCGCGACGGAAGCGTTGATGCAAGTCTGGTTTGAATCGCGGTTGCGCTTGATTTCGTAGGTCAGCTTTTTCCACAGTTCCACGCGCGTCGGAACATCGTTTTCAATCGTTGAGATGTCGATCAAGTCGTTCATCGCATAGATGGAAACGAGATGGGCCGGATACTTGGCGGCCACGTCGCGGAGCGATTTCTTCGCTTCCTTCACCCGGCCGATGTCCTTGTAGGTGCGGCCAATATAAAACGCGGCGGCGGTCGCTTGCGGCGAATCGGGCCAGTAGTCGATCACCGACTGAAAGCCTTCCTTGATGGCCGTGTTCTGCTTGCGGAGTTGCACCTGGCACAGGCTCCACTTGAGCTGCGCGAAGGGCGCGCCATTGCTCGACTCATACAGTTCCATGAACTTCTCATATTCGGCCGCCGCGATTTTCCAATTGTTCTCGCGATAATACTTCTCTGCGATCTGCAATTGGTAACGCTCGACCTCGCGGAGTTGCTTCCAGCCATCGAGGGAGAGCTCGTTGAGCTCATCGGCGCGAGCGACGTTCGCAAACACGTAAGCCGCATAGAGAAGCGAGGCAACTACCAGCCGCCGCAATTGAATTATACAATCCATCGCCATCACTTTTTCCCCTTCTTCTTACCATCCTGCCACTTGGCGTGTTCCACGGTGGCATAGGTCATGACATTCGCACCCAGCTTGTAGCAGGCCTCATAGACTTCCGGACTGACGCCGGAATGGCCGTCTGCCCAGGCGTCGCCGATGTCGCCGGGATGATAGTAGACTACCCAGCGGCCATCGACCGACCAGCCGAGGGCCTGCTTGCCGCCATGCGGAGCGACATACGGCAGAAACGGCAGCCCAAACGGCGCACGGTGGATGATGTCATCCAGCGGCACTGGTACCGGGCGAACCTCGGGTAGCACGCGGTTCATCGCGGTGACGAACTGATTGTGAAAATGTCGGCTGCCCCCGTTGTCGCAAAAGATCATGCCGTGGCGATCGATCAGGTACTCGCGCAGGGTTTTCACATCTTTGTTCGACAGGCTGATATTCCCCTGACCCGTCATATAGACAAAGGGAGGCGCGGCTTCGGCGTCAAAATTCGCTAGCTGGGCAATACTTCGGAACTCGGTATTCTTCGCGACTTTGCCCTGCGCGCCAGGGATGAGAATCGCGTATTGCAGAAGCATGTTCTCGTCACCGCCGATGCCGAACTCCTGATCCCAGTCGCCCCCATCGTACTGCAGCCGAATGAAGCGGAGCTTCTTTCCTTTTTTCCCACCCGCAAAACCAAAACCGGTTCCTTCGCCATAGCCTACCGTATAAGCGTGCTCGGTCACTTCCTGCAGTTGCAGTTTCACATCGTCGATCGGCGGCACATCAAATTTGATCGCACTGAACGGGTTGACCACAAACTTCTTGCGGATCACTTTTTGGATCTTGACGGTTTGCGCCAATTGTTTGTATTGGCCCCCACCCTCCGGTTTATCATAGCTTTCCGTGCAACCACCGAATTGCAGGCCGAGAATCAGCAGACCCCAGGCAATCCAAAAACCGGCCGAGTAAGCAATCGTTACCAGCGTCGATTGCTTCAGCTTGCGATTCTTCCGGCCGTAGTACCAGGCGTGCGGATCGAACGGATTCCAACTTCGCTCGCCGGGAAGCGGCGCGAGCGCGTCTTCGTCGGTGGCCGTGTGAATGATGTCGCCGTGCTGGAGGTGCTGCTCGATGCGGCGCAATTCGATCCTGCGCGAGCTGATCTCAAGCCACCAGATGACCCACACCAGGCCGATGCTGAACAGGCCCCAGGGCGCGAACTGCCGGATGACCTCGCTTAGCCCGGCGAGGCCGATCAACTCGCTGACATACAGTGCCGCCGGCCACCAGGCGACGTAGATGAACGTCATCACCCGCGACCACTGCAGCCGCGGCGTGTTGGGCGCGCGAACTTCTTTCCACCACAGGCCGCCGAAGAAGAACGCCGGCAGCAGCAGCACGCCCGCAATCGCAAAGGCCAGCGGCGACTGCGGCGCCGCCAGCCAGACGCCGATGCCCAGCAGCCAGAGAGGGCTGTAGTAGAGCGTCGCGCGCTGCATGGTCGTCAGGCGGTTATGGAGTTCAGCGATCACGAGTTTTTAGTTGATAGGCAGCGGGCGTGAGAGTCGCCTTTCGCTCCGCGAAAGGGCGTGCTTTCGCGGAGCGAAAGCCGACAATGGCTACTTAGCCCCATCCAGCAAGTTGTCGAACTTCTTATTATCCAGCGGGTTCGAGTTGGGATCGACGATCTTCGTTTCATCGACGCCCATCGCCTTGACCGCTTTGGTCTTGTCATCGCCGCTCGGTTCGTCGGACTTCGCGGTGGAGGTTGCCGCCGGCGCTGCGGCCGCGGCTGGCGGCTTGGCCGCTTGCTTGACTTGGGGCGGACCATAAACCATGTACGGCCCGATGGTAAAAATCACCATGATCGCCAGAGTACCGACGGTGGCGATGATCATGCTCTGCACGAGCAGGCTCGTGGAGACGAGGCCAACCACTTCCTGCGGACTGCGACCCTGCAGGCGACCCAAGAACTCTTTCAGTTCCGCGATCGACGCCGAGCCGTTCTGTTTGAGGTTATGCAGGTCCTTGAGCGGACCAAAGCCGGCCGCGCGGGGTTTGTTGGTTTCCATAAATCACCTTAGTTTCGTTCAATGCTACTTCGGAGTCGCGGGAGTGCCGGCAGCCTTGGTTGTTGGTGGAGGCACCGGTTCCGCATGATCTTCGTTCAGGATATGAATCAATTCGCCACCGGCCTGGCTGATGGCTTCGATCACCGGCTCGAACCGCGGCGCGGTTACGTCTTTATCGATCTTCAAAAACACCACGCGATTCCCCGCGATCGCGTCCCCCAGTTCATCGCCGATGGCGGCGCTCAGTTCGGTTTCGCTCTTCTGCTGGCTGTTGAGATAAATCTTCCCATCGACATCAATCACCACCGTCACCCGCGCGCCTTTGCTCCCTTCGAGGTTCTGAGCTTCAGCCGGCTTCCATTTGATATGGCTGTCGTCGTTGGCGCGGGCCAGGATCACGAAAAAGATCAGCAGGTTGAACGCAATGTCCCCCATCGCCGTGGCCGGCACATCCGCTTTCATGGCTCGTCGGGGAATTTTCATGGACGTTTCTAAAAATCAGTTGCCGACCGTCACGGTCTTTTCTTCTTCGCGCTGAATGGTGATGCTGCCGCCGGCGTCCTGCACCATCGACGTGACCGCAATCCAGTTGTGATAGGGCGTATCGGGCCGGGTTTTGATCACCACCACGCGATCATCGGGTCGCGGCTTGCCTTTGAAATGCGTTGCCAGCCGGCCAGGCAGTTCCGCCGCCCGCACTGCTGCGCCGTTCATGACGATGCCATTGCGGGTGACCAGGATTTCGGTGTTCTCTTGCTTCTGCTCGGCCTTGGTTTGTTGACTGGACGGAATATCCTGCTTGCGGCCGCGATCGGGTTGGGTCGAAGCGCAGACCAGAAAGAACACGATCAGGTTGAACGCGATATCGCCCGTGGCGACAGCGGCCGGTTCAACAAGCAGTTTGTTCATTCCGCTGCGACGCATGAGTCAGGAGCCAGGGGTCAGGGGTCAAAGGTCAGGAAATCGAACTCCCTCTCTTCGGTACACGCGGTATTCCGCGGAGCAACGGGGAGAGGGCTGGGGTGAGGGGTCTCAGCGTTGCGAGTTACGTCAGCGATTCGAACCAACCGGTGTCGATTCGCTTGCCGCCGCTTCCTTCCCTTCCACCGCCAACTGGAACGTCACCGAATCCATCAACTCGGCGGCCGACTCTTGCACATCGAGCACAAAGCCGTTGATGGCGCTGGTGAAGTAGTTGAAGGCGATGAACGCGGGGATGCCCACGATCAGACCGAGCACCGTGGTGAGGAGCGAAACCATGATGCCGCCGGCGGCCGCTTCGACAATGTTCTTCTCCCCCATCGTATCGACGATTTCCTTGAACGAAAAAACCATCCCTTCGACGGTACCGAGAAAGCCCAGCATCGGCGCGGCCGAAGCGACGGTGGCCAGAATGGGCAGGTGCTTTTCCATCGCGGCGACAATGTGTACCGAGTAATCGTCCATGCCCTTAGTCACCTGGTCTTCGATTTTGGCGGCATCGTAGCCCAGGCGGCGGGCGATGAGATATTTTCGCAGTCCCGCTCCCATGATGGCCGGCACCGGCCCTTTGTGGCGTTCAACTAGTTGCAAGGCTTCTTCAATCTGGTCGTCCTGCATCAGTGACAGAACTTTGGAGCGCAGGGCTTCGTCCTTGGTGTTGAGCATCAGCAGGGCGCGATACCGCTCGATGATCACGCCGAAGGCGAGAATGCCGAGGAACAGAATCGGCCACATGAAAATGCCGCCTTCAATCATGTAACCCAGCGCGCCGGTCTTGGCGAGGTCGTTGAACAGCTTCGCCGTGGCGCTCGGTTCCGCTGGCGGCTTCGCGGCTTCCTTTTCATCACCGGCCGATTCGGCCGTCTTGCTCGCATCGAGCACTTTGCCGCCCGGAGTCTTCGCCGCGGCAGCCGCTTCCGCGGTGGGTTCGGTCGCGGTCGCAGGATCTTTCACCGCAACGGGCGGCTTTGCCAATGGCGTTGCCGGCGCAGTGACCGCTGGCGGCTTCGCGCCCTTGCCCTGCGATTTGGCTTCGTCGCCCAGGATATCATCGACCTGGCCGGCGAGAGCGAGAGTCAAAAGTAAGCTTGCAAACGTCATGATCGGATATTACCCGTAGCTGAATTCGCCAGAATTCAGTTTTATTGCGCGTCCCGAATTCTGGCGAATTCGGCTACTTAATGTGATCTGCCGGCTGAAGCCGGAACTCCAACAGCTACTCATCCACGCTATTCGCTTCGGCTTCAAACTGATTCAGCATCTCGGGCAGCGCGAGCCGGCCGCGGGCATACTTGGCGGCTTCACTTTCCTGATGCTTCCAGCGGCAGTTGTTGTAGCGAATGAACGCTTCGCGGTTGCTGCCACCCATGCGGAAGCTCTCGCCGGCCCAGAACAGGGAGTCGGCACAGAGCGCGTCATCCGGGAACAGCTTGGCAAACGAGTCAAAGCTCTTGCCGGCCACCAGGTACTTCTTCGACTTGTAATAGCATTGCCCCACGCGAAAGGCCATCCTCGGCGCGTGCTGATGGGCGTTGAACCGCTCCAAAAACTTCTCGCCCACCTGAGCGCTGATGTCGTACTTCTCGGTCTTATAAAAGTAATCCGAGATGCGAATCATCACGTTGGGAATAAGCGGGCTCTTGGGATGCGTCGCGGCGAGCGTCACATAAGCTTCGAGCGCCTGATCGAAATCGCCCGCCTCTTCATAGGTCTGGGCCAGTTTGTACTGAGCATCGGGGGCGAGCGTGTGATCGGAGAACTGCCGCAGGATCAAGTCGTACGAACGAATCGCTTCGTCCCACTGACCCAGTTCCTGCGCGAACTGACCGAGCAAATACGCCACGCGCGGAGCATATTTCGGATCGGGGTAATCTTCCATCACTTCCCGCAAGATGCGCCGGCCCGATTCCAAGTCGAGCTTCTTTTCTTCATCTCGCAGCAAGGCCTTGTGGCTCTTGAACAGTTCGAAATAACTTTCGGCCACGCGGAACTTGGTCTCGACGGCCAGGTTTTCGTCGTTGAACGTTTTGCTGAACGCAGCCACCAAGCCATCGGTGCCAACAACGACCGGCACATCAATTTGCAGGTCCAATTCACCCGATTCGGTGCTGGCCGCCAGGTCCTTGAACTTGATCGTGATCTTGTCGCCGAAATAGGTTTCGATGATCGGATCGGCCGGATCGAGGTTGCCTGGCTTCGGCGTATCGACCGCCTTCAGTTGCAGCGAACCAGTGAAGACGCCGCTGTGAGCCAGCGTTTCTTCGAGGCGAACGGTTTCCTTCTCGCCCAGTTCCGTTGTCACGACCACGGTGGCCGCGTCGCGAGCATCCGATGAATCAAGATCGGGGTCGGTCACTTTCAGGAACAGCTTTTCGCCGACGTGCAGCGCTTCCAGATCCTTTTCATAATCGCGATCGGTGCAGGCCAGCACGCCGTTGGAAATCAAGCGACCCTGGGCGGAAAGCGTGGCCGCTTTGCCATCGGGCCGACGCACGTCGGCATAGGCGGCCGAGATCACGTCCTTGCCGGTGAGGTTCAGCACATGCGTCACCAGATTCGCGCCAGCCGTTTGCTCCGTCGTTTCTTCACTGAGCTTCACCTTGCCGATGAGATTCCGCGGCATGGCCGTCGTCAGCGCCACTTCCGCAGCGCTGTTCTTGCCGCCCAGTTGCAGAATCACCTGGCCGATAAAACGACCTTCTTCCAAAGCCCAACCGGCATCGACGGTATTGGGAATCTGCGAAAGCTCGTTGGAAATCTGGCAGAGGACTTCCGCCGTCGCGCCGTCGCTGGTCGTCAGTTTGACGAGCACCGTGCTGCGGCTGTCCTTGGCCGCATCGGGATCGATCACTTCGACGGTCAACGGCGCTTCGAAGGCGACGCCGCTGATCTCCTTCCCTTCGACCGGCGGCAGGACCACCGCGCGTGGCGGCGCAGCGGAACCCTTCGGCGGCGGCACGACTCGCGTTTCGAGAACGCGGACCTTGGCCAGCGAAGGTTCCGTCACATAGACGGCCGCTTCCCGCGGCACGCTGTGGCCGGGGAACGTGTTGTGCGTATCGAGATAGCGAATGTAAACGCGGTCCCCCATCTTCACCTTCAGCTTCTCGGACCCGGTTGTAGCGACAGGCTGGGAGGGCGAGGCTCCTGCCGAGCCGTTGACTGGTTTCACCCCGGCCGCCGCCGCTGCCATGATTGGCGCGGTATCGACTTCCTTGGTGAAGATGCCGGTGTTCTCTTCGGTTTCGACGGCGGTCAGTTCAATTGGCTCGCCGTCGTTGATGACGACTTGCAGCTTGATCTGATCGCGCTGGTTGGTGCTGTCTTGATCGTAGTCGGTCACTTCCACCACGATCCGCTCGCCCGGATCGATCCGCTTCAGTTCCTTGCGGACGTTGACCACGTTGCCATTCGTTTGCCGTTCAAAGTCGTAAGCAATCGCGTGGATCGCGGCATTGAAATACGTCGCTTGCAACTTGCTGGTCAGCAGTTGGCTGCCGCCGTTCTCGTTGAGCGTGTGCTCGTCGGTGTAAGTGCCGACGACGTTATCCCCCGCCGCAATCTCCAACGATTGATTGGCGGCGAGTGCCAGAACGTCGGTCTTCGTTGGAATATGAATCTGCGCCGCATCGGCGGCCGCAATTTCAATGTTGGCAATCTCGAGCGCTTCGCCCAGATACTCATGGCAAGTGAAGCGCACGTAGCGCAGGCCCTGCTCGGGGAAGTGATATTCCCAGTCGTTGCCGACCGTGATCAGGCTCGCGCCCTTCGCGGGACGTAGTTCGAGAGCCTTGATATCGACCAGGCTGTCACCCTTGATCTCGATGGGCTTGATGGTGACCGTATGCATGCCCGCCTTGTGGAACTGCAGCCGGGCGACGCGCTCGCTGCGGAACGTGGTGGCTGCGGCCGTATCGGGGACTTGCACCGTGGCCGCGTGGCCATCGATCTCGATTTTGTACGACCCGCCGGGTCCGACGTGGGCGTGTTGCGTCCAGACTTCATAAATACCGGCCGCCGGAACTTGAACATCCCAGGCAGCGACATCGTCGGGCGATTGCCAGAAACCGATGTGATCGACATTGCTGACCTCTTTGGTCACGCCGAACTTTTCGGTCTTCTTGGTCAACTTGACCTGTTCGAGCAGCAGCGGAATGTTCCCCGCGCCGGGCGTGAGCGCGGCAGCGGTTGCCGCTTCAATCGACTTCTTCGCGACAGGATTTTCTAGATCGAAATCACTTGCGCGGAACGGAATGAGCGTGATTTGGCTGCTGTCCAAATCCGACCGTGCGATCAATGCTTCGACCGGGTTTTGCCCGCCAGCCGACGATGCGAACAGCGTCACATCATGAGCGCCGGCAGCCAGCCACAGATCGACCGAGCGGCCACCAACTCCCAGCGGCAACTCTTCGCGGCCATTGACGACAATCGCCGTGCGGAAGCCATTCACTTGCAACCGCAGCGCACCTTCGCGGGGTTGCACCAGCTTGCCATGCCAGACCACCGCGTATCGCTTGGCGGCGTCTTCACCCTCGACAGCGCGGACCCAGCGGAGTTGCTCGGCCTCGGTTTCTTCAATGGCTTTGCTGTTTTTGGAGAGCGCGGCGATCTGATCCCAGGTCGTGTAACCCGTGAAGTCGCCGTTGTAAACCTTCTGCTTCATCCGCGCATGCTCGCCCGCCGAAGCGACCGGCAGCCGTTCGGGCTGGCTGGCAATGCGGAACCAGAACTCACCATCCTGGCTGCCGAACAACTCCGCCCGCACGGGTGCCCGCTTGGTCGGATCGGGAATCGCCAGCCGCACGCGGGCGGTCTTCTTCAGGTCCTTCATATCAATCGTCAGCGACTTGGGAGTGCCGCCATCGGGCTGGCTCATCCAGGTGCTCTTTGGATCAAGATCGATGGCCATCAGCGGGCTGTGGTCGATCGACGTATCAGTCGCAAGCGCTCCAGCCGGTAGCTCGCCCGTCGCCGCGGTCGCTTCGAACACGCCAGTGTGCGGGCCGGTTTCTTTCAGCTTGACTTGCACCTGGTCGCCGCTGTCAGCCGCCAGCTTGACGACGATTTCGTCGGCGTCGTTCGTCAGATCGCGGTCAGCGTCTTTCACACGCAGATAAACCGGATTACCCGGCTTGATCTGTGTGGCGGGACGAACCTGCGAACGGCGCTGATCGCCATTTTCTTCCGAAGCTTCACGGGCCAGCGTCTGGCTGAACGATTCCGCCTGCACGTCCACAATGGGATTGCTCGCCATTTCGAACTTCGCATCGGCAGCCACGCGGATCTCAACATCCGACAGCGGCACGTTCTTGAATTCATTCTTGAACGCTTCGGGATAGTCGCACTTGATGACATCGTTGCCCGTGAGTTGCAGCACGCGGTCATCCTTGGTGGCCTGGCCGAGTCGCGTTTCGACATCCACGCGGAACAGCCCCTTGCCGGCGCCCGAACCGGTCAGATAGACCATTTCGCTATCGCCGCCCGGATCGGTCGTCACGCGGACCGGAATGCGGTTGTGACCCCGGCTGATGCCCAGGTCGCTATCGTGAACCACGATGGACAGCGGCATCCCCGGCACGTGCCGCCGCTTGCTGGCTCGGCCGAGGCGACCGACGGTGCGGAGCAGATTGAGCTGATCGATATAGCGCTCTTCCGCGCCATAGACTTCGGCCAGATTGAACAGGGCCTGGTTGGCGAGTTCCACATTCGGAACTCGTTCGAGCACGGCGCGGAAGATGTCGCGGGCTTCGTCTCGATCGCCCCGGCGGAAGGCCAGCACGCCGCGGAGGAACTCCGCCCGCACGACCACGTCCAGGTCAGTGCTGCGGGCCAGCTTCTCAAACACAGCTTCGGCCTGGTCATAGACCTTTTGTGAAAGATACGTCTCGCCAACGCCGAACTCGCCTTCGATAGCCTGCGGCGTCTTAGCGTAACGATTCACCACAGTAGTGAACTCGCTGCGGGCGATGTCATAGCGTTGGGCTTTGAAGAAGTTGCGGGCCAGCAGCAATTGCATTCGCGCTTTGACGGTATCTTCAACCTGCATCGATTCGCTGAAAGCCACCATCCAGCCGCGGAGAATCTCTTCGACCTTCTCATGGTTCACATCACCACCAGCCGCGATCAGGCGCTCGCAGACGAACATGATCAGGTCGGGTGGCAACTGATTGCGGTTCTCGTCGAACAGTGCTTTGTTGGCCAGATAGGCATCGAAGGCCAGCCGCTCATCACCCAGCCGGTAATAAAGCGCGGCCTGTAGCAGCGGCGCGAGTGGGCTGGAGTCATCGATGGTCAGACCGACGGCACCCATGCGGGCCAGCGATTGCGTGGCCAGATCGCGGACGGCCTTCTTGCGCGGCTCATCAACGTTGGGAATGTTCGAGAGCATGCCCGTGGCGAGCGTCGCGGCCGAGAGGAAGTCCTTGCGACCGACGGCCGACTGCACGAAGGGAGTGATCCGGTCGAAGTCGTACCATTCGTTGCCGACGAGCCGCGTGTATTTTTGGAGATCGAGCAGCCGTTGCATCTTCTTATCGGCAGCGACCGTTTCAGTTTCCATGATCGCGAGTGCAGCACCAGCCGAAGGTGGATAAAGCTGCAAATCGCGGATGGCGACGAGCGCGCGCAGCTTTTCCGGATCCTTGAGCATCACGTTGCCGCGGACGCCATCGACCCAGGCATTGACGGTCCAGATATCGAGATCGGCGCCACGCAACGGACGTTCATTCTGCCGCGTGCGGGTTTCTTTCAGGATCCGTTCAAAGTTGGCGAAGTCATTCGCAGCCAAAGCATCGGCGGCGAGCATCAATGCATAACGGCCGAACCAATCCGTATCGTGCTTGATCAGTTCATTCAGCAACGGCGCCCGCTGGGCCGGTTCCTTCAGGCGGGCGATCAACCGCAGGGCGCACTCGCGGGCTTCGCCATGCTGGCGATTGAAGGCGGCGTAGTGCGTCCACCAGGCGACGGCTTCCGTCTCCATTTTATATTTGAGAAGCAGATCACCAATGCCCGAGGCATACTGCGTATCGAAGCCATGCTGCGCTTCACAGGTTTTGATCCAGGCAAAAGCTTGCTTGAGCAGCGGCTCGTCGGCGCTTCTGTCGGCGGCAATCATCATCCGCCGCCAGATGTCGCCGTTGGAGGCTTGCGGCGGGAACTTCAGCCAGTGGATCGTTGCCGCCTTGGCATCTTCGGGCTTGCCGTAATCGATGGCGGTCTCCAGCCAGTAGTAAGCCACTGTTTGATCGGTGGGAAACTTCTGCGCGAACTGGGCATACACGCGCACCTGCTCGCCCCGCTTGGGGCCGGGAGCATAGTGCCGATAGTAGTCCGCCTGCGTTTGCAGCAAGACTCGCGCGGCCCGTTCATTGAGCGTGTTGAAGACGGCCGGCTGCAACATGGCGTTGCGGAGATTGTCGGCCTGCGCGGCTGGCGCCGTCCGCTGTTCGGTCCACTGCGCGATGAGCGGAATGGCATCGCTCTTCTTCAGTTCTTCGGACGCGATGGCGGCCCGGTCCTTCAAATCCTTGTTCTGCCGGCTGGCGGTGTACCAGTTCTTGACCCATTCGCGAATGTTCCCGAGCTGCGGGTGCTGCTGACGAGCTGCCAGGATCAAAGCCAAGTCGGCTCGGAACTCGGCATCATTGGCCGCATTGGTCAGCAGCCATTCGATCGGACCGGCGGTGTGACCATCGTCGGTCGGCGATTGCTGAACCAGTTCGCGGGCCATCTGCTTAGCCTTGGCGAGATCCTTCACGCGGTCGCGAAACAGATCGAAGGCCAGGACGTAGCGGATGTAGTAAGCGCCGTCCTTGTTCACCGCGAGCGCGGACCTTAGCTTGGCTTCGCTATCGGCCAATTGCGGCGGCTCGACACCATTCTCACGCACGAAGGCCGAGGCATTGCCGTTGAAGGCCGGTTCAACGGGTAGCAGCGTTGCGAGAATCGCCACGCCGCGGGGCTTGTCACCAGCGACCAGATACGATGCCGCCAGATACGACTGCAATTGAAAGCGGTCGGGCCGCTGCGGGAACTTCTGCACATATTGATCGACGAGGGGCTGCAGTTGGTCGGGCTTGCCGCCGCCGTGGTAGAGGCGAAAGACGAGATTGAAGTGCGAGAATTGATCGTCGCGGAGCGCTCGCGCCTGACGATAGCTCTCTGCCGAATTCGCATGTTGACCGAGGTTGCCGTGATTCTCGGCGAGCCACAGGTGCATCTGGCGTTTGCCTTCGTTGTCGCCGGCCAGATTCTTCGCCAGCAACTTGTTGCCGACGACGGAGGCCTTCGCCCATTGACCCAGACGACGATATTCAAAGAACGAATGCGTGCCGACCTCTTTGGCGAATTCGCCGCCGGGGAGCTTATCGAGCATTTCTTCGGCGAGCACTGCCGAGGCCGTGATGGCTTCGCCGCTATTGATGCCGCTGAAGAGTTGCACCGCCTGCACACCATGCCGACGACCAACTTCACTGGCTCCCTGCCGAACCCAGACCGCGCGACAAGCCTCCGCCGTCGCTTTGCGATCTTCCATCTGCCCCAGCGCCGTCGCGAGCCGCACTTCGACCTCAGCCACTTGCGGCGCCGTGGGATAGCGAGCCAGGAACTGGCGGCAAGCAGCGCCCATTTCTTTATTGCGCGAGAGAGCTTCCAAGCCATCGAGCAGCTTGAGCATCACTGCCTGATGGCGGGCATCGCCGGCATGCGCGGTGGCGAAGTTGTGACCGATGCGGACGAGCCCGAACAGCCGGCCCTCTTTGTGATACAGCTCGACCAGCTTGAACATCGCCTCGGCCGCTTCGGGCGAGCTGTCTTTATACTTGCCGAGCTGCGCTTCAAGTGCCGAAGCTTGTTTGCTGACTTCGTCGGTAACCACTTCTTGACTGGCCACGGCGGGAACGGCTGGAGCGGGAGCCTGAGCCCACGTTGCCAGCGGAAGCGAAGCAACAGCGAAAGCAATCACTGCGGAAGCAAAAAGGCGACGCATAGGAGATTCCTGACGACTGGATAGAGACGTTGTCGGCTTGTTAGTAACTGCGTTAGAAGCCGGCCTTGGCCAGAGCTTCCGAGATTTTCTTGGCATCCGCGGCGAGCGGGCTTTCGGGGAACTCACCGATCAGTTGATCGAACCGGCGACGAGCATCGGCCTTGCGTTCCATGCGATACAGGCAGCGGCCGTAGTTGAACAGAATCACATCCAGAAACTTGGCATCGGGATGATTGTTCAGCACGGTCTCGAACGTATCGACCGCGCGGGCATAGTCCTTTTGCGTGTAGTAATAGTTGGCCATCTTGGCCACCGCCTCACCCACGCGACCACTCTCGGGGAACTGGTCGTAGACCTTCTTGAATTCCTGAAAGGCCCGGTCCTGCATCTGCGAAGCACTGGCCGGGTTCGGGGCCTTGGCGGCCATCGTTTCATAACACTCGGCAATGCCGAACTGGGCTTCGCCGCGGAGTTGACTCGTCTTCATGTCCGCGAGTCGCGAATAAATACTGATTGCCCGTTGCAGATCGCCACCCTTCTTGGCCACATCGCCCAGTTGCAGCATCGCATCATCGACAAAACCGCTGCTGGGGAATTCGTTCTGCAAGCGTGAACACATGGCCGCGGCCAGATCGAGCTTGTCCATCGCGAAGTAGATGTTCCACAACTGCACGTAAGTTTGTTCGAGCAGAGCACCACCCAGCTTGCGAGCTTCGTTGGCCACATCGTCGCAGACCGAGAGGGCTTGATCGTATTTCTCGAAGGCCTTTTCCTTGAGGCCGAACTCCTTGTAACGATTGCCGATCTGCGTGAGCGCGTCGGCCGTTTTGAGTTGCGTTTGGACCCGCAGTTGCTGATCGGTGATCTCGGCCTTGGTGACCCGAACGCCACCGATGTTGCCTTCGAGGCAGACGACCTTGGTCAGCACGGTTCGCACTTCGTCTTTGAAATGGACCTCGTCGATATAGGTCACGCGGACCTGATCGGAGGGGAGCGCTTGCAGAATCTGATCGCCGGCCACCGCGACATCGGCCTTCACCAGCGTGACGGTCGCTTGAAACAGGCCAGTGTGCAGCGTGCCATCCTCGATCGGCTCTTCGGAGCCCCGCGTTTTCGTAGCGGGTGCAGCGACGGCTGGAACAACAGGTTCGCCCGGCTTGGCAGGCGCAGGTGTTGTGGCTGGGGGTGTAGCAGGGGCTACTGGCGTCGTGGGCGGGGTTGTTGCAGGCGGAGTACCCGGCGTTGTCGCAGGCGTACCTGGCACAACCGGTTGCTCGCCCGAGATCGTCGGCGAGTTACGCGAGGCAGCGCTCACTGCCCCCTTGGCTTCGGTCAGCGTGAGATCCAGCTTATCGACCAGCTTGTAGCGATCAATTTCCACTTCCGTCGTGGTTGCATCACCGGCAGCAGGGACGGCCGGCTTGCTCTTGAGCGCGGCGACCTCGGCTTCGACTTCCGCTTCGGTCTTCTGGCGATAGACTTCGACGACGGCCTTGATGGCGTCGGCACCATCAGAGATGTCGCGGTCGCCATCGCTGATGCGAATGTTCACCGTCTTGCCCAGCACCACGCCATTCACCGTTTCGGCAAACGCGCCATCGGTCACGGCCACGTTCGCGGTGCCCACGATGATCACTTCGCGATCGACGGGCACTTTCAGCTTCTTGTCGGCCGTGTGCTCGTCGGTGTAGGTGACTTGCACCTTGTCGCCGCCGCGAACTTCCAAAATGCCGTTCTGCTTCCGCGGCTTGCCGAGGCGGGAAGGAGCGCTCCCCAGCACCAGGCGGACATTGCGACCGACCGGGAAGCATTCGATATCTTCCTCATCGCCGCTAGTGGTCTTGGCCCGGACCTTGATGGTTTGATTCGGTTCCAGCACGGCCAGGTCGGCGTCTTCGATCTTCAAGAAGAACCGCTTGCCGGCTTCCAGCTTCGAGGATTGCCCGGCTTCGCCGCTGAGCGTCGTGCCGACCTTTTCCAGCGCTTGAATGGCCCGGCTGTAGTGACCCAGTTGAAAATGGCCCAGGCCAATATAGTAGTAAGCTTCATTCACTTGCGGGCTGACGGGGAACCGCTCGATCACGTCCCGCATGATCTGAAAGCTCTTGCCGTAGTTGCGGTTGTGATAAAAGCAAACGCCCAGCTTGAGCGTGGCTTCGGCCCGTTGCTCCTCGTCGCGATTCTCTTCCGACGCGGTCGCTTCAAAGTGCGGCCGGGCCCGTTCGTAGGCCCGTTCCTTGTCGAGCAGATAGTTTCCCAGTCGCAAATGGGCTTCAAAGCGGAACTTGCTGCGGGGATACCGCTCAATGACCGATTTCCAGATTTCGATGGCCTTCGAGCCTTCGTCGGCATCGACGCGGGCATCGCCGGCCTCGATCAGCTTCTTGGCGAGGCGGTCTTCGACGATCGACCCACGGACGGCAGCATCGCCGGTTGCAGCGGGAGCAGTCGCCGGCGCCTGAGCGAAGGATGCGGCGGCCCCGCTTATGAAAATACGGCTGACGAAAATCAGACCGGCCAGTATCAACCGGGCAACGAAACGACTCGGCATGGGCATCTTCCCACTAGAAAAAGGGACTGCATGGACAGGTATGCGGGCAGGCGGGAGCAAACTTCGGGGCGCGAGGCGGGAACCCCCAGCGCGCGAAACGGCATCTTCAGGTCCATGCCACGGCAAGGGAGCATTACGCTACGTTATTTGCCCGCAGCGGGGCCGTCAAGCATCGCTAAGGACCGGCGCATCAATTAGTGTCGGCAAACATGGGCTGTTTTGCTAGGCTGCTTCGCTGGGCATTTTAGCAGGGGTTGTTGAATTACGAGGAGG
>JAYTUF010000708.1:0-4412 GCA_043744755.1 Anatilimnocola sp. | reverse complement strand
CGGCGAGAGAGTTGACGATGGCGAGTGGACGTTGCCCGCCGAACTCCAATCCTGTGTTCAAGAAGCCCGGAACTTACCGCTGGCCCGGAATGCCGATTGGGAAAAGGTTGTGTTTCCGCAGCACGGCTGTGCTGAGGAAAGTTGAAAAAATTCAGTAACCGTTCACGCCAGCACGCGCAGCGTGCGTGTCGTAACCCGCGGCGTAAGCCAGGGCGAACTGTGTACCCGCTTCATCCCTGGCTTACGCCGCGGGTTACGAATGAAGTACTCGTCTGCCGCCTTCACAAAGTGCCAGCGTGAATGGTTACATTTTTCACGACGTTCGGACCTAACGTGTCACGCTGCAAGCATCTAATAGTTGCGGAGGATTTTTTGGCAATTTGGTTGAGATGTTTGGCCCACTTTGGGATGACATCCATAAAAGTGTTGCTATCGATTGGCAGATCGTTCCCACTCCGATTGGTTGGCGAGGCGGGATCGATTGCCCTTCGCGGCGACGATTGGCGAGTGACTCCGCGGTTCTGAGGATCGCGACAGCCACCCGATATAGTTGTTATCAAGTTGTTCAATAATAACTGATTATATTGTCGTGATTTGTGTCGTAACCCGTTGTCGGCGTAAGGGTTCGGAAAGTCGGTCCCGAGCTTGAAAATCGGCGCGAAACTGTTATCGCCGGGCGTTGAGTCGCAGAGATTCGGGCCGCAAGTCGCCCAGGCGGAGCAAAGCGTTACGGGGCACGATTGGCCGTTGCCACGGCGAGCCGATCCTGGAATTCTCAATCTTTCGCCATTTCGAGTTCCAGCGGAGCATCCTGCGCATCGAGGGCATAGAGTCGTGGATTGGCGCGAACCAGCGCCCCTTCGAGGGCCTTGCGAGACCGCCGCAGGATGGTTTGCAGGTCGTCACTGCCGCTGGCTTCCGCCGCGCCGATGGCGACGAAAACCCGTGCGACGCCGGCCCGCTTGGGGAGCGGATAGCGACTCACTGCCGCTTGCAGACGCTCGGCGATTTCGAACGCATCGTGGGCTTGAATTCCGGGCAGGAGCAGTGAGAACGTGTTGTCTTCGAGCCGCGCGACCAGATCGATATCGCGCAGCTGGGCTTTGAAAATCTGAGCGACCACGCGCGTCACAATCGCGGCCGCCGAGTCGCCATGCTCGCTGCGAATTCGCGCGAGGCCTTCCACTTCGACGAGCAACATCGAAAGCTTGACCTTGGGTAACCGCTTGAGCATGGACAGCCGCGCGATCAGGTTGTCGAAAAACTGCGGCTTGCTGGAAACTTGAGCGGCGGGATCGTCTTCGGTAATCTCTGCGGCAGCAACGTCATAGAGCCATTCATCGCCGAGCAGCGGCTGCCCGGGGCCCGAGCGTGGCAGGGCGATTTTGGGACCGTCGAGCTTGATCGGGTGATTGGCGAAGCCATCATTGAAATGGGCGCAATTGCGGCCGGCATGTTTGGAGGCATAGAGCGCTTCGTCGGCCCGTTTCATGAGCGACAATTCGGACTCATCCGCAGCCAGTTCAGCCAGGCCCGCGCTGGCTGTCACGCGCAGCTCGCGTCCTTCGTATCGAAAACGGGCGGAAGCAATGGCCAGGCGAACACGTTCCGCTGCCTCTTTGGCGGAAGCGAACGAGGCGCCGGGAAAGACGACCGCGAACTCTTCACCGCCGAATCGCGCAACCAGGTTCGCTTCGCCCGTGGATTGCCGCAGCACGCGGGCCACGCCGCGGAGGACTTCGTCGCCCGCCTGGTGCCCTTGCGAATCGTTGAAGCGCTTGAAATGATCGACATCGATGAGCATCACCGTCACCGGGCGGCCGCGCTCGGCATAGTCCCTGACGCAGCGCCGCAACTCGTCTTCCAACGCCCGGCGGTTAGCAACTTGCGTCAAGGGATCGGTGCGGGCTTCCACCGCGTGCGATTCAATCTGCCGGGCCTGCGTTTGCAGGCGGTCTTCCGCGGCTTGCAGTTGCTGCTTCATCTGCTCGTTGACGTTGATCAATGTGCTGACATTGACCATTTCGCTTTGTTCGCTCGGCTGACCCAGGACCGAAATCTCATCGATGAGCGTTTCGTTGATCGTTAGTTCATCAGCACTGAACACCCCGCGCAGCCGCCACCCGATGACCGCAATTCCGGCCAGCGCGACGACCACCACGGTAATGACAACCCACAACACCATCGAGCGAAGGCAACTTTCCGGATTGATTCAGTTTACGAAGCGACGACTTCGAATGAACGCGCGCAGCAGCGGCCCGCGATTTCACCATTTAGACCTACATTGCCACCAGCGAGTGTCAAACCGCGTTGGGGGGAATCAGCCCACCCGCAGACCTCGTTCACGAATGGTTTCGAGTCGTGCCCGCCAATTGCAGTGGATAATCCGAGAATGCCGCGCGATCCGATTCTGCGGCACGATCATCCGCCGGCCCGCCGCGCCCGCTTTTCACGCGCTTCAGCAAGCTTGATAATCTCTATTCGCCCAGCGACGGGCGAATTTCGCCGCGCTGCGACGTTCTACAACGATTCTTCCGAAGGGACCGGTCCCATGCTTCAACGGCCAATTTCCGCGATTTGCCTGCTCTCATTCTTGCTACTGCTAACCTCAATTGCATCGGCTCAACCCTTGGCGCCGAAACTTCCAGCCCCTCCCCCCACGCCCAAGTCATTGAACTTGCCAGACGGGACGTCGCCCATGCTGGGCTTTTTCCAAGGAGTCGATACCAAGGAAAAGAAGATCAAGCTGGCCTTCGTCGATAGCGTCGGCGAGGTTGTGGAGAAGACCGTCAAGAAAAATGGTGTAGAAGAGACGGTTTTTGAATCAGTCTACAAGCCGATCGTGATGGCGAACGGCGTCCCCCTGGCCGATGTGAAGTTCTACAACATGCAGGGGCAACTGTTGACCTCGGCCAGCGTGCTCGCCAGGCTCAAAGTCGGCGATACGCTGGTTGTTTCCGGCGACGAGAAGCCGATCGCCGCGGCCTATTTGAAAGTCATTCGCCCGGATGCCATCCTGGTTGTCATGCCCCTGGATGGGTTCTTTGATTCGTTGCTGGACGATGTCTTTCCTCCTCCGCCGCCGGGCGACCTCGTTCCGCCGCCGCCTGTTGCGCCCTCAGCCCCGCGCGCTCCATAATCATTTGCGAAAGATCAAACCGGCTGGCTTGCCTCTCAGGCCTGCGAGCGTTCTATTGAATCACCTCACCCAACAGTTACCCACCTCACCTCGATACTCCAATCACCTTTCAGGAACAAGCAATGAAAAAACTAGCAGCACTGGCCTTGGGTTGCGCCGCGTGGTTCGCGGCCTCCATCAGCTCGGCCGAAGTCAAGACCGAAACCATCCTCAGTGGGCTGAACAATCCCTGCGGAGTCGCGATTCAGCCCGAGACGGGAGTGGTCTTCGTGTCCGATAGCGGCGCGGGCAAGATCGTGCGAATCATCAACGGCAAGGCCGAGGACGTGGTCGTTGGCTCGGCCAAAGATGTCTACGGCAAAGGCCCCATGTACGACATCGGACCACTGGGGCTGCTGTTTCTCGATAAGAACACGCTCGTCGTCGGCGACGGCGGCTATAAGGACGGCGAAGAATACATCCGTATTTACACCGTGCCTGAAGCAGGCAAGGCCGCGCTCGATTTCGAAAAAGATGCCAAAGAAAAGTTCGGCCCGCTGGTGGCGGAAGGTGACATCAAGCCGGAAGGTAACTTGTATGCTTTGGCTGCCACTCCCACCGCCATCTATGTAACCTGCAACGGCGACGATACCAAGGGTTGGGTCGCCAAGATCGAACGCACCGGCACGAAGTTCGGCAAGTTGGTTCGGTCGATTGCCACGAAGGAAGAAACCGAAGTCGACGCTCCGGTAGCCATCACCATCAACGCCGAAGGGCAGATCGTGGTTGGTCAGATGGGTGAAATCAACAAGCCCAAAGACGGCCTGCTGACATTCTATTCCGCCAAGACAGGCAAGAAACTGCTCAACATGGAGACGGGCCTGTTCGATATCACGGGCCTGGGCTACGCCCCGAAGACGGGCCTGCTGTATGCCACCGATTTCGCCTGGATGGAACCCGCCGAAGGTGGCCTGTTCCGCCTCGATCAAGAGAACAAGGGTGGCAAGCAAAGCGTGAAGGTGACCAAAATCGCCAAGCTCGATAAGCCCTCCGCCCTGGCCTTCGCCGACGACGGCAGCGTCTATGTAACCATCCTCGGCACGCCCAAAGAAGGCGAAGCCACCAAACCCGGCGCGCTGCTGAAGCTCTCGGGGTTTTAGTCTTTGGTCTTACTCCCTCGCCCCGGTACGCCGGGGAGAGGGCCGGGGTGAGGAGCTGCCCCGCGAAACGACAAGCCCTTGTAAATACGACCAAACGGGTAGCCACGCGCTACCCGTTTTCATTTCTTGCGGCC
>JAYTUF010000707.1:0-4417 GCA_043744755.1 Anatilimnocola sp. | reverse complement strand
GGGCGTCGCACCCCGGCGGTGCCAACGTCGATTTCAGCACGGCGGCAAGCTCGGGTGCGTTCCAATTCCTCGGCGGAGCGCAGTTCATCATCTCCACCGACGAGTCGACCGTGCCGTTCGCCCCGCCCACTCCGACCAGCAATCAGACGGTCAGCTATCTTGACAACGGCGGCCTGAAGCAGATTGGCGGCCAGGTGTTCGGACTCGACGAGTTCCATTTCGCCACCACCGACACCCCGCGGAACATCACGCTCGGATATGCCGCTAACGCGGCCCGCAAGCTGGTTGTCAACGCCAACGCCGGGTTTGGAAATAAGTTCTTCTCGGACTACGCCGTCAACGAGACCCTGACGGTGGACTCCGTCCCACAGACGTGGAACCTGGCCACCGATCTGGCGAGCACGTTCCACTACACAGGCAGCAGTCCGATTTCCAGCGTGAAGGTTCTGGGGACCATCGACAACACCAACGACTCCGTGAACAACCCGACCAACACGCTGTTCATGGCCAATGGTCTGCCAGCAAGCGTCGACTTCCTGCTCGACAACGCGGGCAAGAAAGCAACGCTGACCATGAGCGATCAGATCAGCGGCATCTCCTTCGCTCTCACCAACGATACGGCCAGCATTTTCGGCACGCCTTATCATCTGATCACCGCGGGGATGACCAACATCCCCGCCCACTGGAACCTCGATTGGTCCGGCGGCGGATTGGTGGTCGAGGCCAAGGATGCGGCCAACAATCCCGCCCCAATGGGCGTGGTCAAGGCCACGATCTCCACTTCGGACAACCCGGCGGATATCGCCAACTTCTTCAATCCATTCCAGATTTCCGGGCCCGGCGGAGCGCGCATCAACTATTCCCCGTTCCTCAAGGAAATCGACAACCGCTACTACAACGCCGCCCCCGGCGGCTCCCCAGCGACCCTCGCGGCGATCGATGCGCTTTACAACAACGCACAGGTTCTCCCGCTCAACACAACAAGCGAGGATCATGCCGTCGCCCAGATCAATGCCGGTACACTCGCGTTCGCCGACGTCCAGTTCACCGGGTTCCAGAAACTTGCCTACCAGCCCAACGCCAACGGCGGACACTACGAGTTCGATAATCCGGTCCCGGGCCTGCACCCCTTCCTCGCGGGCGCCGGACTCGATAGTAATTACCTGATTGCTCATATCGACAACATCCCCGACTCGGCGACCCTCGACATCAACATGGCCGCCAGAGACATCCACTTCCATACCAGCAACGACTTCAGCGTCACACCGACCTCGGGCATCGGAACCATCGACGTCTACTACGGCCCGGCGGGTTCCGCCGCGGACAGCAACACGGCCCTTCGCGCCGTGATGCAGAACACACCCGATGACGTTCATATTTTCTGGGACTTCGGATTCCCCAGTGGCTCGGCCAACTTCGTGGCCAGCAACCCGTTCACCCTGCTGTTCCTCGCCCAGGACGGCAGCCACCGCATTGCGGCGGGCTTGAGGTTGAAGGAACTTCAGGCTGGTTACAATGTTCAGTTCGACCCGCACTTCCATATCAGCACGACAACCCCCATCCTGATTCCGATTCCGACGAGCCTGGACCTGGTGCTCATTGATGCCACGGCGGGTATTGACAACGATGTCAACTTCGACGGCGGCGGAGCCCCGATCATCGCCGCCAATCCCGCCAAGCCGGGCGTCAGCGGGTTCTTCAACCTCTACAGCATGACCAGCGGCGGCGACTTGCAGAACCTGACACCAGCCGGTCCGGCTCACGCGTCCAGCGAATACACGCCGCAACTCACCTTCATGATGAAGAACTTCCAGGAGTTCTCATTGCACGTCTCGGCGGGTGTGCATCTCTTCCCCAAATTCCTGATTCCCTTTGTTGAATTGAATGGTGGTCCGACGGTGGTCGGCCAATTCGCCCTCGACTTCTGGGCACCCAAGATCGATATCACGACTTCGATCTTTGGCTACGATTTCGGCTTCCTGAACGCACCAGACTACACGGACAACACGCCAATCCACCTGATTCCCACAGGCTCGCCGAATTTCGCAGTATTGCACGACGCCGTCTTCACGTTCCTCGGGTTCCATGGCTTCAACGACCATTTCGATCCGCTGGCATGAGATGCGCGTGACGAGTAATCGTCAGTGAAGATTGACCTGACGCGGCGACCCCTTCCCTTCGGGAAGGGGTCGCTTTCGTCGCCACCAAAACGTGGTTATTGTCTTCGTGGGTTGAAAAACTAACCAGGCAACGAGGAACATGACGAAGGAGCAATCCATCCAAGAGGCAGCCCGGCACCATCAGGCCGGCCAGCGGGTCGAGGCGGAGGCCCTCTGTCGGCAAATCCTCGCCGAGGAGCCGAATCATCCCGAGGCGCTGCATCTCATGGGCATCCTGACCGCCCAGGGTGGTCAATTGGATGCGGCCATCGAGATGATCAGTCTCGCGGTCCAAATCAGTCCGGACCTTACCGAAGCATGGACCAACCTTGGCTGTATCCTGGTTCATAAGGGGAAAGTCGATGAAGCGATCGCGGCCTACACCCACGTTACGCGGCTTAGTCCCACCAATGCCGCCGCTCACTATGCCCTTGGGCTTCTTCTGCGCGACCAGGGGCGACTGGATGAAGCGATCCTTGCATTGTCCAGTGCGACGCGCCTCAAGCCCGACTACGCCGAGGCACATTTCAAACTTGGCCTGTCGCTAAGAAGCCAGAGACGACTCGATGAGGCGATCGCCGCGTATTCCAAGGCCGTTGCCCTCAAGCCCGACTTGGCCGACGCACATAACAACCTGGCCAATGCCTTGCGCGACAAGCGGCAATTCGACGAAGCAATTGCTGAATACGTCAGGGCGATTCAACTCAAGCCCAACGATGCCGTGGCCCATTTTAATCTCGCCAACGCCTTCACTCAGAATGAGCGGTTTCCCGAGGCGGTAGTCACATTCGAACGAGCCATTGAACTCAAGGGCGACTATTTTGAAGCCCACAATCAGCTTGCCCTGTCACTGGGATATATGCAGCGTTTTGACGAGGCGATGCAGTCGCATCACCGCGCTTTGGCGCTTCGACCCGATGATGCGACCGCGCACGAGACGCTGGCAACCACCCTGCTGCAAAAGCACGATATGGACGGGGCGGCACTGAGCTTTCGCCGGGCGCTGGCCTTGGGAAGTTGCTCGGCAAGGACTTGGAACGGGCTGGGTATGGCTCTACAGGCCCTGGGGCAGTTCGATGAGGCATCGGACAGCTTCCGTCGCGCCTTGGAAATCAGTCCGGACACGCCGTTTTTCCACAAGAACCTCATCACGTCGAATCGGCAGGAGGCCGGCCCGGCGGAGATCGAGCATCTTACCGAATTGCTGAATCAAATCAGCCTGCCCATCTCTGAGCGCGTGAACGCCGGATTCGCCGTTGGCAAACTGCTGGACGATTGCAATCGCTTCGACGAGGCGTTTGCGATCTATTCCCAGACCAATTCCTTATTCAAGGAGTGGCGGGCAAGCGATGGCAAGCGTTATGATGGCACTCAATCCGCGCGCATGGTCGGTCAGATCATCCAGAACTTCACCCCGGGATTTTTTGCCGCCAGACGCCATTGGGGCGATCCATCCGAACAGCCCGTTTTCATCGTCGGCATGCCCCGATCCGGGACCAGCCTCGTCGAACAGATCGCCGCTAGCCATCCCTCGGTTTTTGGCGCCGGAGAGTTGCAGGACGTTGACCGCATGTTTGCCAACCTGCCGGGCGGCGAAGACCGAACCGCGGGCCAGCGCTGGGACGTTTCCTCCATCGCCAAGGCTGCACAGGGATACTTGACGCATGTCCGCTCATTAGCCGCAGGCGCTGCGCGAATAACGGACAAGCTGCCGGGCAACATTTGGTATCTTGGCCTGATTACCATGATGTTTCCCAACGCCCGCGTGATATTCTGCCGTCGCGACGCCCGAGACAACTGCCTGTCGTGCTATTTTCAGCGGTTCGGCCATAAGAACTTCCATCTCTACATCTATGACCTCGCGGATTGTGCCGGGCAATATCTCGATACGCAGCGTCTGGCGGCTCACTGGCTGAAGACCCTGCCTCTGCGGATGTTGGAGATGAACTATGAGGAGCTGGTTGCCGATCAGGAGGGACAGAGCCGCCGCCTCATCGAATTCCTCGGCCTACCCTGGGACCCCGCCTGCCTTGAATTCCACAAGAACAAGAGAGTCGTGGTCACCGCCAGCGTCTGGCAGGTTCGCCAGCCGATGTACGACCGATCCGTCGGCCGCTGGCGAAATTACGAGCGGCACCTGGGTCCGCTGCTGGAGGTGCTGGCCGCGAAGCGAACCAAACCGGGACCGTTTTGTAATCAGCCGATCTTCGGGATTTAGCGTGTCTGATCTTCCCCACCCAATTCTGGCGCGCTCAGGT
>JAYTUF010000706.1:0-17370 GCA_043744755.1 Anatilimnocola sp. | reverse complement strand
TTTTAATCGTTTGATCGTCGGCGCCGTGGCGCGGTGGTTCAGGTCGGTCATGAACCGCTGCGTTTCTTCTTCGATGATCCGCTCCGCGTGGGGCCATTCTCGTTCGCGATCCGCTTTGTTCCGTTGGCAGGCTGCTTGCAGATCATCGATGGCGTAGAGATAAACGCCCGAGAGCTTGCTAATCGCAGGTTCGAAATCGCGGGGAATCGCCAGATCTAGAATGAGCAGCGGTCGTTGATAGCGGGCTTCGACGATCGGCTTGAACGCCGCGGCGGTCATGATCGGTTCCGTCGCGCCGGTAGCGCTCACGACCAGATCGGCCTCGACGAGCAACTGCGGCAGCGAGTTCCACTTCTCCGCGCGGCCACCCATCCGTTGCGAGAGGTCTTCGGCCCGTTCGAGGTTGCGATTGCAGATGGCGATTTTCTTCACGCCCGCATCGATCAAGTAGCGGAGCGTTTCCTCGCCCATCTCTCCCGCGCCAATGACGAGCACTTGCTTGTCGTCGAACCGCTCGAAGAACTGGCTGGCGAAATCGCCGACGGCCACGCTGGGGATGCTGACCCGCCGCTGGTTGATGGCCGTCTCCGTCGCCACCCGCTTGGCGACCTTGAGCGCAGCTTGAAAGGCAGCGTTGGTCAGCGGACCGACGGTGCTTGTAGCCGTGGCCAGCTCATAGGCTTGCTTCACTTGCGCGAGAATCTGTGCTTCACCGACGACCATGCTATCGAGGCTGGCCGCGACGGTGAACAAGTGGCGGACAAAGTCTTCGCCCGTCCGTTCAAACAGGTCGTTGAAGACTTCGATTGGATCAAGCCCGTGGAATTCGGCCAGGAACGAGACCATATCGTGATGCGACGGGCATTCGCTGGGTTGTTCGCTGGCGACATACAGTTCCACGCGGTTGCAGGTCGAAAGCAACACGGCTTCGGCGGCGGGATATTTCTCGCGCAAGCGTTGCAGCGCGCGGGTGGCTTGAACTTTGTCGAAAGCCAGTCGTTCGCGAACTTCGAGCGACGCCGTGTGATGGCTGCACCCGATCATTTGCAGCTTCATCGCGGCGTCTCCGCGGGAGCGACGCCGCCCACTGCCTTGGGCGCATGTTGCGAAGCGCCGGTCGCGAGCATGCCGAGGACAATGGCCAGAAAGACGAAGTTGGCCACCGTCAAATACGCCACTTTGCGGCCCTGTTGTGCGGGCTTGTACGTCCATTCAAAGATCGTTGCTGCGAGCAACCAGCCGAGCAGCAGCCCCGATGAGATCACCACCGGGTCCGTCCAGGGGACGAAGCCGCGCCCGGCAGTGCGGATCAGGTTCATGACAATTCCCGCGCCGAGGCCGAGCAGAATCAGAAACAGCGAATGAAACAGCATCTGCTTGTTCACCTGCTGCAACCACTCCAGCGACGGCAGCCGCAGCAGCGTGCTGGGCTGCAGCTTGTGCTTGAGCCGGTAAGACTGAACCAGGTACATCAGCCCCGCGACGAATCCAAAGGAAACCACGACCACGCCCAGCATCAGCATGATGCCATGCGCGAGGCCCCACAGTTGTAGCGCTTGATCGCGCCGAAAGGACTGTGCCTTTTCGAGCGAATAGGCCAGACCGATGAGCGCCAGTACCACCGGCAGCATGAACAGCCCGACCGGCGATTGCGGACGGCGGATCGTCCAGCCCAGATAGAGCGCGGTGAGAATCCAGGCCGCGAGCAACGACCAGTCATACCAACTCGAGAGCGGCAACCCCGTCGCGAGGCCCGCTTGCGTCCGTTGCCAGAGATGAACCGTGTGGGCGAACAGGCCGGCGACGGTCATGCCCACGATCAAAAAGAATCGCACCGGCATGCGAAAGAACAGCCTGGTCACTTCCATCGCCAGGGCGACGGCGTAACTGGCCGTGAAACACATGATGGTGATGCCGGAGAGCATGGGCGGTAGCACGAACCCCTAGGTTCGTGCGCGTGGTTTTGGGCGCACGAACCAAGGGGTTCGTGCTACGGGAAAGTAACGGCTATTCTTCGGCCTTCCCTTCTTTCTCTTCTAAATTGTACTCGACGAGCTTGCTGCGGAGCGTATTGCGGTTGATGCCGAGCCGGTTGGCCGCTTTGGTTTGCACGCTGTTGCAGAGTTGCATGACCTGCACGATCAGTTCTTTCTCAACGCGATTGACGATCTTCTCCTGCAGATGATTCTCGCCCGCGCCTAGTTGAGTCACGCCCTGCTGCACCACCTCGTAGACCAGCGTATCGAGATCGACGCCGCGAATCTTGCCGCCGCGGCGATCGGGCTTGCCCAGCACCGTGTCGGGCAGCAGCTCCACCGTCAGCTCGTCGCCATCAGCCATCGCCACCGCGCGCTCGACGTAGTTCTGCAACTCGCGCACGTTGCCAGGCCAGTGATAATCCTTCAAGGCTTCAATCGCCTGCGGCTGAATATGCACGACGTGTTTTTCGTTCCGCTCGCTGTAGATCTTGAGAAAATAGGCGATTAGCGACGGCACGTCTTCGCGGCGCATTCGTAGCGGCGGAATGACGATGGGCACGACGTTCAGCCGCCAGTACAAGTCCTCGCGAAAGCGTTCGGCTTCGACCTCTTCATACAAATTGCGATTGCTCGCGGCCACGATGCGGGTATCCACGCGGATGGTCGTCGTATCGCCGACCCGTTCGAACTCCCGCTCCTGCAACACGCGGAGCAGTTTCACTTGCAGCAGCAGGCTGGTGCTGTTGATTTCGTCGAGAAAAATGGTGCCGGTGTGGGCCGCCTCGAAGCGACCCGTGCGGTTGTTCACAGCGCCCGTGAATGCGCCGCGGACATGGCCGAAAAGCTCACTCTCCAGCAGGCTCTCGCTCAATGCGCCGCAATTCACACGGACGAACGGACCGCTCGCGCGGCCACTCAGCCGGTGGATAGCCGTCGCGATCATTTCCTTGCCCGTGCCCGTTTCGCCCATCAGCAGCACCGAAGCGTTCGTCCGCGCCACTTTCCGGGTGAGTTGATAGACGGCCTCCATCGCCGAGCTGGCCCCGATCAAGCCGGGAATGGGCGGGCCCGTTTCAGGCGTGGGTTGCAGGCGATTGGGAAACATGGATCCTTCCAATAAGGGTGCGACTAACGAGGGCGCGTATCGGCGGCGGCGCGGCGGGCTTCAAACGTATCCAGGATGCGGGCAAGCACATCTTGGGTGGCCGCGTCCAGCGTGGCACTCTCGTTATAGCGTTCGTACTGGGCCAGAATTTGTTGCTTCGTCAGTAAAATGCCCCGCCGCTCGACTGCCAATTGAAAGGCTTTGAGCGCTGCCTGGCGATCGGCCAGCGGACGAACCGGTTGGCTAGCGACATCCACGAGCGCCGTTTGAGCCTTCGGCGTCGCCAACGTGCCGAGCACTTCAGCAGCGGCCGCGGTCAGCGAGGGATTTTTCAGAGCGACAATTAGCGACGCTTCCTGCCGCAACACTCCGTAACGACTGAGCGAATCGGTATCGGCGACAAGCGTCTGAAACGCCGCCAGCGCCGCACGAGCATTGGCATTCCGCTCTTCTCGCGAGGTCAATTCCCGCCCACCCAGCTTGCGAACCTGGCCGGCCATCAAGGCCACTGTTTCGCTCGAGTGAGGCCGCGACGCGACATAGGTCCGGCGATCTTCCGCCAGCGACACCGACACCGAAGCTACGTTTTGATTGCGAATGCGGCCAATCGGAGCGCGAAAACTGGAATCGTGCAGCAGCTTGGGGAGATCATCGACCTCATCGGCCCCGACCATCACGCCAATCGGAATCAGCGCGGTCCGCCGATCGCGCCGCAGCAGTTGCACCATCTCGGCGACTGGCAGATCGAGCGCATCGCTGATCAGGATCAACTCATAATCGGGCGTCAGCGTCGCCGCGCGAAACGCTTCCCGGCTGTTGGTGGCCACTTCGCCGTAGTAGCCGATTTCCGAAAGCAGGCCGACGAGCGTCTGGGCGAGGTCCCCGCGTGAATCAATGATCAGCACCCGATCGACCCCGGAAGTGCGAACCGCTTCGCCCAGCACTTCGGCGACATGGCTCGCGCCGCTGAAAGAGGTCGTTGGCCTGAGCTTGACGATGGCGATTGCCGCAGCCAAACGCACTCGGCGGTCGGCATGGGTCAAGGCGGTCGCCAGCACGCCGGGCGCGGGACCGTCAGCAGCGAGCAACTCCGCCGTGCCGATTGCGCCAAGTATCTCTGTCGCCGCAATCGCCGCTGCATGATGCCGCTGCGCCATCGCGAGACTGAGCACGTCGGCCGTCAGTTCAACACCAGCTTCCTTGGCCAGGGCGAAGGAAGGCGAGGCCGGCGACAAGGGCCGCTCCACGCCGCCAATGGCTTTCGAGAATTCGAGATAATGCAGCAGCCGCAATTTCTGAAACTCGGGATTCTTGGGATCCAGCCGATACAGGTCAGTCGCCAGCCGGGCATTGAGTTGACGGATGGCATCTGGCAGCAGCAAGACCCGCGCGGCGGGACCAGTCTTCGCGGCATCCCATTGCCAGGCCAGGACCCGGTCGTCGGCATCGGGCTGGAAAGGATGCTGGCCATCGCGGAATTGCTCAAACTGCCGCAGCAGATAGAGTTCGCTATCACGCTGCGAAGGGACGCCGCCCATGATCCGCGTCAGGGCGCGACGAGCGGCAGCGCGAAGTTCCGGCGAAACACCGGCCACCCATGCAGGACCAACCAGATGCCGCACTGCATCGCGCGATTCCAGTTGCCCCAGCACATTCGCCGCAATGACTTGCATCGGCTCAGGACCCGCCGCGAGCACGCCAACCAACGGCGCTTCCGTCGTGGAGCCTAACTCGACGAGCGCCGCATACAATCGCGGATGTTCCGTCGCCCGCGCGGGATCAACTAGCGCTTGCAACACCGGCCCCACCAGGTTCGGCCCCGCGGTTTCCAGGCGTGTGAGCGCGGCGGCCGCGGCTTCGTAATTCGAATCGCTGAGCGTCTTCACTAACGCAGCCAACCGCGCGGGATCCTCGGCAAACTTCTTCGCGGCGGTCAGCACCTGCGTCGAAATCTGCATCCCTTCCGGCTGCAACTTCGCATTCGTTCCCAAATTCACGAAGAATGCCGTGCCGAGCCGGCTGGGGAGCGGGGCCAGTTCATCATCGGGAAACTTGGCGGCTAGAAACTTGGCCAGATAGCGTTTGCATTCATCCACCCGGCCAAAGTTCAGCACCGCATCGGCGGCCCGCAGAATCTCGTCGGCTGTCTTTGGGTTTGATTCGCGCAGTTGCAGGATGACTTCCGACTCCGGCCCAACAATTTGCGGCTGGGTTGCTTCGCCCTTCTTGGGCACGGCCGCTGGTGGATCCGCCCCGTTGGGCGCAAATGGATCGGCTGCTTTGTTCATCGGCGGCTGGGCGCCAACGTGGGCCAGCCACAAGGGACTGGTCACGAGCAAAACGCCGCTGCACCAGAGCAGCTTTGGAATCAGCGGATGAGCAAGTGAGTTGGTCATGGGTGGATGATCTGGAGCGGCTAGAAAAATGCGACGGCTATTGCTCTAGCGTAGTTACTCGCTCGTCCATTTGCAGCGGAACGTCCTGTTGTCCATACAATCGTCCCCGCCAGCGTTCGATCTGCCGGCGGACCTCGACCGGGGCCGTCGAACCGTAGCTGCGAAAGGCGGCCACGGCGTTCTCGACCCCCAGAATCGCCCGCACCCCTTCATCCAAATCGGGATGTGCGGCCTGGAGCGTTTCTAACGGCAATTCCGCCAGCGAAACGCCTTGCTGCATCGCTTGCTTGACCAGTGAACCGACCAGGTGATGGGCCGTCCGCTGGGCGATGCCCTTTTGAATCAGATACTCCATCAGCGTCGTCGCATCGAGATAGCCGCGGTCCAGCTTGGCCGCAATCCCCTCGCGATTCAGCTTGGCCCCGGCCACCAGCGGCGCTGCTAATTCCAGACATAGCTCAACCGTCTCGAACGAATCAAACAGCGGCGGCTTGTCTTCTTGCAGATCGCGGTTGTAAGCGAGCGGCAGCCCCTTGATCAGCACGAGCAACGTTTGCAGATGGCCGATCACTCGCGCACTCTTGCCGCGGGTCAGCTCCAGCACATCGGGGTTGATCTTTTGCGGCATGATCGACGAGCCGGTGCAGAACTCCTGCGGCAGCTTGAGGAAGTTGAACTCGACCGTGGACCACAAGATCCACTCTTCCGCCCAAGTGCTGAGGTGGGCCGCAATCAGTGAGAGAACAAACGCCGATTCCACGACGAAATCCCGGTCGCTGCTCACATCCAGACTGTTCGCGGCGACTTCGTCAAACTTCAAGCGCTCCGCCACATCATGCCGGTCAATGGGCAGCGTCGTCCCGGCCAGGGCAGCAGCCCCAAGCGAGCAAACATTCGTCCGCCTGCGGCAGTCCTTCACCCGGTCCCGGTCGCGGGCCAGCTTCTCGCAGTACGCGAGCCAATAGTGCGGCGCCAGCACCGGCTGAGCCCGTTGCATGTGCGTGTAGCCGGGGAGAATGACTTCCAGATCACCATCACAGCGTTCAAAAAAGGCCCGCTGCAAATTGAGCAGCCCGGCATCGATCCGGTCCAGAGCATCGCGGACCCACAGCCGCAAGTCGGTCGCGATCTGATCGTTGCGGCTCCGCCCCGTGTGCAACTTCCGGCCAACATCCCCCAGCCGCTCGATCAGCGCCTGCTCGATGTGCATGTGAATGTCTTCGAGCGCGATATTAAACGGAAAAACATCGTGCTCAATCTCCCTGCCAATCTCCTTCAGCGTCGCGCTGATCTGCGCGCACTCGTCGGCCGTTAGGATGCCCACTTTGGCCAGCATCTGGGCGTGGGCAATCGAGCCTTGAATATCGTGCGCATAGAGGCGACGGTCGAAGCTGATGCTTTCGGTAAATCGTTCCACCCGGCGGTCCGTCGCCTGCGTAAAAACCCCGCTTCGGGAAGGCGTTGCCAATCAGCGACTCGACAAAAGGGAAACGTGACAAAATGACCGCAATAGAGCAAAGTCATGCTAGAAACGGTGCGGCGGATTGTCAATGAATGGAGGCGGTGGGTAGTAGGCTAGTTTCAAGGACTAGTCGGGCCCACTGGATTGGGTCGGTGGTACTCCATTAAGTGGAGATAGCGGCCGCCGCCGGATTTACGGGGCGGACTTCTGCCCCTCGCCGAACGGGTCGAATAACTCAGTCGGGCCTGAGCGAGGCGGATGCCTTTGGTCGTAACCCGAATCCCACGCCCGCGGTCGCACCTTCCGGTCGATCTGTTCCAGGGGCCAGAAGAACTTGGCGGCATGCTTACTGGCGAATCGATAGTGTTTGTCGGTTCGGACGGTAATGATGCGAGTGGGCTGGGAGCCAAGTCCCAAGTAGAACGGGCCGAATACCCCTTCCGGCACAACTATCCCCGAATAGCTCCCCACATACAGCACCGGCAGGAGCAGCAGGACGATGGCGAGAATGAGGGGAGTGCGGTTGTTCATGGTTCCGTTGGCAACACGGTGAAACGCCTCATCATGTCGCTACGCCGTTGCCTGCGGCTGATGAGGTCCCGACTGAAACGCTCTAACTCCGCTTGGATTTCCCAGTGCTCTTGCCACGTCTGCCACTTCGACCAGCCCCAAGCGGACAATGGACCGGCTAACAACATCACGATTAACAGCGAGCGGAGAGAGAATCGCATCGCTTCATTCTACTCGCGCCCGAAAACGCCCCGCTAGAGCGAACGCGGCGGGATGGTTTCCGGCCCCAGCCGCGGCAGCGGCGTTAGAAGCACAGCCCACGGCGTGAGCCGTGGGAAGGCGCAAGCCGTGGGAAAGCGATCAAATCAAACCCAAAAGCCCCTGCAGGGGCGCCAGTCCTCGGGTGGCGAAATGACGTCCTCGAATCTACCGCCCCTTCCGGGGCTACGGCATATATGCGACACGTCGGCCCACGGCTTTCGCCGTGGGCTGAGCATCTGGTCGCCCCTTCCGGGGCTCAGGGTCATTCGTTCGCAGCATGGCAGTGATGAAGTGAACGATTACTCGCCCTTCGTCCGTCGGCGGCCAGAGGTATTTCCGCAGTCGCTGAAGCGGACTGCCCCGATATCTTTCGCGCTTAAAACCCCATACCCAAGGCCGCAGTTTGCGGTCGGCCAGTTCCACAGGCCGGAAAACACGACGCGGAATCTCACCTCCTACTCGATATTCGGCCGTAGGTGTTCCAAGGCTACTCCTGGAACGAGGCGTCACCAGCGCCAGATAACTCCCCACATACAGCACCGGCAGGAGCAGCAGGGCAATGGCGATGATAATCGGTACTGAAGACCGTGAATTGGCCATGTGGCAATTCTAACGGCGCACGAAAGGCATCGGAACCGCATGCTCGCGCGTCCCGGCCGAAAGTAGTCGCCGGGGATGTTTGACGTGTTAGAATAGGGGGACACCTCAGTCGAAGGAGAACACCATGTTGTTGGCAGGGACCGTGATCAATGGAGCCATCGTGCTGGATGGTGGCGAGGAACTGCCCGAAGGGGCGCGAGTCCACGTTGCGTTGAAGGACGATCCGGTGCGGCTTGCCGTTGAGCAAATCCCCGAGCGCCCCAACGCGGCGTCGCCGTTGGGGGCAGCCTTGATGAAATTGGCGGGGACTGCGGTGGGACTGCCGGCAGACATGGCGGCGCAACACGACCACTACCTGCACGGGACGCCGAAGCGATGACCCGCGTCTTCGCCGACACTTTTTACTTTTTGGCGCTGCTCAATCCTAAAGACGCAGCCCATGAGCGCGCGGCGGCGTTCACGATCGCATTCGAAGGCGAAATGACCACAACGGCTTGGGTGCTGACGGAGTTGGCCGCTGCCCTGAGCCATCCCGCCAACCGCGCGACCCTGGTCCACTTGCAAACCAATCCGCAAGCGCACATCGTTCCCCCGGATCTCGTTCTGTTCAAGGTTAGCGTGATGCACTGATATTACTGCATTGCTAGCAACCTGTCGGATTGCGAACGGAAGCAACAAGTGTATGAGTACAGATAGTCAAATTGCTGGCAATGCTGGCACATTCCGTGCAAATTGCGTTTGAGACTTTAGACCACCGAAAACCACTCTTCTAATTTTCCTGCCGAATGCAGAGGAGCCTGCCCATCATGGCTACGAGTCGCGTTGCCAATCTTCGTCGGATGTTGTCGCAAGTAGCGCCGGGCGGGCAACCGCCAACCGAATTACAAGGGAATCCGGAGGCGCAAGCGGACGGCCTGCCGGCACCTCTCGCCAGCCCTCGAGTTGCCGGCCGTCCGCAGTTCGGCCCGTCACTGGCGCCGCAACGGGAGAAGGCCGCGGCGCTCGAAACGGAAATGGCCCTCGAATCCCTGGAGGTTTTGCAACGTGGAGAGGACGTCGATGATGAGCAGCGGTTCGTGCTTGAGGCCATTGTGCTGCCCTATCATCGGCCCGTGGTGGATGTCGTCGGCGACTATCTCAAGACCAGTCAGCTCACGAGCACTTGGGCCAAGTTGGGGACCGAAGCGCTGCGTCCTTGGATCACGCAACGTGTCCGCTCCGTGGGACGAATCAATGTTCCGAGTCTCCCGTCGCTCCCCTATGCCGGCACGGGTTTCATCGTCGGCGACGGACTGTTGATGACCAACCGGCATGTGGCCTCGATTTTTGCGCTGGGCCTCGGAAATCGGCAGTTGCAATTCCAGGCCGGTCAACGGGCCGCGATCGATTTTTATCACGAGAACGGGCAGGCCACTTCGGACTCGCTCACAGTGGAAAAGGTCGTGATGATACATCCTTGGTGGGACATGGCACTGCTCAAGGTGAGCGGACTTCCCGCCAATCGTGAGCCACTGGAACTGAGCGTCGAGGATCCCGCGACCATGTTGGATCGGGAAGTAGTTGTCATTGGCTATCCTGGCTACGATCCCAATCCCGACGAAGAGTTCCAGCGCGTTCAGAATCGGATCTTCCGCAGCACCTACTACGTCAAGCGCTTGCAGCCAGGGCTGTTCAAGGCGCGTGAGCAGGCGGAGAGTTACGAGCGAATGGTCGAGGCCGTCACGCACGATTGTTCGACGCTCGGCGGCAACTCGGGCTCAGCAGTGATCGATGTGCAGACGGGGCACGTCGTCGGTTTGCACTTTGCCGGCGCTTATCTGGTCGCTAACTACGCGGTCTCGCCTTATGACCTGGCGCAAGACAGCCGGGTGGTGGATGCGGGCGTGAAGTTCGTTGGCAAACTCGATCCCCGCGGGGATTTCTATGGACCCATTTGGCGCGCGACCGATTCCGCCACGGAAGCGAACACCACTGCGCTGGGGCCGCATCCGCAAGCGCCCGCGCCGCTGCAACCAGGGAATTCCCTGTCACCGACGATCAACATCCGCCTTGGAACTTCAGCCGTGAATCTGACCATTCCACTGAACATCTCCATCTCTCTGGGAACGCCCGTCGGTGGCACTGCCACTTTGCTGACGGGCGCTCCGACCATCTTGCCCGTCATCACTCCCGTCACCGGCGAAGGACTATTTTCGCAGCCGCCTCCGCCGGTCTTTGCAGAACTCAGTCGCCGCTTCTCCGCCACGTCACTCAGCAAAACTCAGTTTGGTTGGCCAACCGCTTTATCAATGGCCCTGGCTAGCCGCTTGTCGTACGACAATGCGGGGGGCGTTCTGGGACTCGTCCGCAATCCCTGGCGAATGCAAACCTGTGAATTCGTCGAAGCCGATGATACGCAGTGTTTTCTCGCCAGCACGGCCACGGAAATATTAATCTCATTTCGTGGGACTGAGAGCTTGGGCGATTGGCTGAGCAACCTCACCGTCATCAGCAGCACGCGCCCCTATGGCACGGTGCATCGTGGCTTTCTCGGCGCCTTTCAAGTGGTGGAAGCCAAATTGAAATCGCTCCTCGCGAACCTGCAAGGTCGGGCAATCGTGCTGACGGGGCATAGCCTGGGCGGCGCCCTCGCCACCATCGCCGCGGCGGAATGGCGAGCAGCTTTCAATATTCGCAGCGTGTATACCTTCGGACAGCCGGCCGTCGGCCGGGCGAACTTTCGCTCGTTCATCGATCAACATTTCGCGGGCAAGTTCTTCCGGTTCGTCAACGACGACGACATCGTCCCCCGCGTCCCGCCGACCTATAGCCATGTCGGCCGACTGTATCACTTTAACGCAGCCGGCAAGCTCCACACGCGCGTCGAATCGCTGCTGGCCACCGGCAGTCCCGGCACGCTCGAGTCTCCCGCCGGACCACCTATGCTCAACGAGTTGGAGTTCGATCGGTTGCGAGCGCAGCTCTTGCAGCAACGGGCCCAAAGCCGCGCCATCGGTCGGGAATCCATCTCCGCCCCCGCGCTCGAAGGGCTGCTCCCTAGCGTCAGCGATCATTCGATGGAATTGTACCTCGCCAAGATCGCCAAGGCCGGTGATCGTAGCTAACAAAAAACTCGTTACGTGCTTTTCAGTAGATCGCGGAGCGCTTCTCGTAACTGCGGGAACTGAAACTCAAAGTGCTCCTCTCGCAAGCGCTGCGAAATGACATAGCGGCCAAAGAGGATCAGATCGGGATCGGTGTGGAGCAGATAGTGCGCACCGAAACGAACCATCCAAGCCGCTGCCGGCAAACCCAAGGGCATGCCGACCGCGCCGCGCAGTTCGCGCATGAAGTCGCGCTGCGAAACGGGATTGGGCGCGGAGGCGATGTACGGGCCTTGCATGACCGGATCGACAAGAGCTCGCTCCAGGAGGCGGTTCAAGTCGGTCTCATGAATCCAGCTCATGCCCTGTTGGCCGGAGCCGATGGTGCCCGCCAAACCGAATCGGGCAAGCGTCTTCAACACCGAAAGTGCGCCGCCCCCACAGCCCCGGTCGCGGCCAATCACGAAGCTGGTCCGCAAGATCACGCTGCGTTGCGAAGGCAAAATAGCGGTTCGAAATTCCGCTTCCCAAGCGCGGCCGACGAACGGAGCCAGGCCATATCCAAATGCCGAATCTTCCGAGCAAACAACTTCCGGCGGATCGCCATAGATGTGCGCGGTGCTCATCTGCACCCACACCGGCGGCGGCGAATCAACGCTGCGAACTGCCAGACCCAACACGCGAGTCGATTCCACTCGCGAGCGCAAAATCTCGTCCTGATGGTCGGGCGTCTTGATGCAATCGACGCTTCGGCCCGTCAGATTGACCAGCCCACTCGCGCCATCGAGTTCCGAGCGCCAATCGCCCAGCGTCCGCGCATCCCAGGCGACATGTTTCCACGGCCCGCTAACCTTCGGCGGAGTGCGCGAGAGAACCACGACCGATGCCCCCAGCGCGGCCAGGTGCGTCGCCAACGAGACACCCAAAAACCCACTGCCGCCGGCGATGACCACTCGCCCGGAAGGTAAAGGGCCTGTCATCGCTCGCGCCTCACGGATGGTTGCTGATTAGAAACTCCTTAGCTAGGACCGATAATCGCCCGCATGTTTAACTCTTCCTTCCCATGTTCCCAGGCTCCTCTGCCAATTCCTTGATCTTTGCCAGTCCCTTCTCGAACTTCGGGCCGATGATTTTTTCCAAATTCACGAACAGGCACATCGCCTTGGCCAGGTAGTCGTTTTTGCCGTCCATTTTCCAAGTCAGCTTCGTCCCTTGTCCCTCAAGTTCAAATCGAAACGCCATGTGACACTTGCCGACCATTGGCCTGACGAACTCCTGTTCGATGTCAACTAGTTCGTTCGGCTTGCTCTCCAAAATCGTCAATGTCCCGGCGCCGACTTTGTCATTGCCGTCCCAACTGAACTTGGCCCCGTTGCCCACCGACGGATTGGAGATGACCGTCTTGGGATCCGGGTCTTCTTCTTTCCAGGGGGTCCAAGCGTCCCAAGCCTGCAGATCGTTCACTAAGGCGAAGACCTTTTCAAGCGGAGCGCTGATGATCAAGCTCCGCTGCACCAAATAACTACCCGGCTGCAAGCTCACCAAAATCAGAAAGCCAAGCACCAGCATCACGAACAGTGTCAAACAGCCGATAACGATTTTTCTAAACATGGCGCCGTGGTTTCGTTTTTCGCTTCCCGAGAAGTTTACTTTCCGCTTGCGGTCGTTTTCTTCGTCATTTCGATCCGCATCATCTTAAATTCTTTGCCGGTTTTCGGATCGCTGCCGAACATTTCCAGGGTCTTGGTGTTCGGCCCCGTGATCGTTTCCACGTCGCGCATGGTGGTGGGCTTTTTGGTGAGCGGGCACATGTGATCGTACTTAAAAGTCAGCGTCTTGCCGTCCGCCGACAGTTCACCCTTGCCTTGCATCATGCGGGTGCCGTGATTGTCGATCCAGGTCGCGACAAACTGCCCCGCCACGTTGTCATAGCCATAAATGCCCAGCCCGTTGAACGGCCCCATCCCGGGAATTTCGCCCTTTACCTCCACGCGGATAAATCGGCCGTCCATGATCGACGTGACGGTGCTGGTCGTTTCCGTGGTCACGGGCTCGGTGCCCGGCGCCATCCACATCGTGTTCTTGCCGGTCCAAACGCCGACTCCCTTGGCCAGGTGTTCCTGGTTCTTGCCGGGCGTGGCAGCGGCCATGCAGGCCTGCATATCTTCCGCCGTCCAACCGGGCGGCAGCTTGAATTCCGGCGCACCAGCGGCCGGCTTGGCATCAGGTTTCTTGGCTCCGGCCTTTTTCCCTTCCTGGGCAATCGCGATGGAACCAATCACCAAGGCTAAGCTCGCAAGACCGACCAGCGAGGGCAGGAGCCATTTTGCATTCGTGCGGACATTCATCAGACAACCTCCGAAATAGAAGCCAGTCCGCCGCCCAGCGCGGGCAGATTCAGACCGGCTGAAAAGTGTGGTCAAGTGTACACTTGTGGCCGCCAATGAAAAGCCCATTAGTCAAAAATCAACGTGCCGTCAGTTTCGCGAAGTTCGCCAGAATTCGGACTGCCACAAGGAATCGTCAGCCTTTCACGCTCGACCTGCGGCTGCGTCATCTGCTCAGCCCGCTCCAATGAGCCACCACCCGCCCCAAGCGATGCCCCGCCGCATCCATTTCCGCGAATCGTGCTTTCTGCCCGAGCAACACTTCCTCCCTGGAACCTTCACTTCCCGCCCCGACCTGCTAGAATGCATCCAGCGGGCGACCATGCCCGCTGCTTGGGGGCGAACTGGATTCGACCGGGTCGCTTAGAAGCGTCAGTGGCGTGCCGTGGTTGATCTGTTGGCCACGTTAAAAGCAGATCACACTTTATTTGCCGAGAGCAATCTCAGCCTTGCAGCCTAGTTAAATAGGTTGCACGGATTGCGGGCCTTCACCGGAGAGACCCAAAAGGCCGTCGTCAATTCCGGTTCGCCGTGGGTCATGTCGGAAACGCCCGCGGTTCAATAAGTCTCCGGCTGGTCAATCACGTAGTCCGGCAGCAGACGACGTGAGCGACGAGACCTAAATTGCTGACTACGCACGTAGAAGCTGCCGTGGAAAGATCGCGGGACGCGGGTTCAATTCCCGCCGCCTCCACTTTGTCAACCTGTGCCACAGGATGACACGACACGACGCAACCCTCGTCTTGAACGGGGGTTGTTTCGTTTTCGGACTTTGGATTCGTGACAGCCGGCGACACCAAAAGACGCTCGGCGACGGCTGAACTGCAGCGCATTTGCAGCGCGGGAAGGTTGCCCACCGCCTTGGCTTGGTCCTCGATGCCGATATGGGTGTACTTCATCGTCATCTTGATGTCGGTATGCCGAGCGAGCTTCTGAACCTCCGGAAGGCTGGCGCCAGAACGAACAAGGCCCGTGATATGCGAGTGACGGCCGGCAGCGTGGAAGTCGGCGATCCCGTCTTCATTCTCGTAGGGAATTCCAACTCGCTCCAAATCTTTCTTCACCATCAGCCAAGTGCGCCGTTTCGCCAGCTTCGGGAACAGGAGCTCGGACGGTTTCAGCTTGGCAATCCAGTCGCGTACCAGTTTGACCAGGTCGGGGTGCATCGGAAGCACGTCTAGCCGCCGGTGCTTCGAACAGGCGGCCTCTACAGTCACGGTCGGCGGATTAGCATCCAGGTCGAAGCTGCGGGGCTTAAGACTTGCGATCTCCTTGCGACGGAGCCCGGTCATGTAACTGAGAATGTACATTCGAGCTCGGTACTCGCCCGAAAAACACTGGATATCCTCTCCGCTTTCCCGGGCCGAACGCACCAGTTTTTCGAGGTCTTCGGCGTGCAGGGCACGGCGCTTGTGGCGAACATCTAACGCCGCGTTTAGCCGTTCCAGGCCCTTGAGGGGATTCCTGAGGAGGCGGTCATTCTCGACGCACCAGTTGCAGAATGAGTCGATCGCCTGAGCGTAATGATTGTACGTCTGGTAGCCGATTTCGTCGTCGTTCAGCATCTCGGTGAGGCAGCTTTCGACAGTTTCTTTCGTGATTTCGGACAAGGTCTCGAAGCCGCACTCATTCACAATTTTTCGCACGCGGCTCATGGTGAGTTTCAGGTGCTTGTCTGTGTTCTTCTTGAGACTACGCTCAAAGGCGCTGAGATGCTCGGTAATCGCCGTTTTCTTTTGTTCCGCCAATTTCTCCTGCTCGGGGTCGATCAAACCCAGACGGCGGAGCCGGGCCTCTTCTTCCTTTTTTGCTGCGGCCTGCTCAGTCAACCCGCGATCTGTGAATCCTTTCGAGGTTCTTCGCTGGCCCAGATGGTCGTACCATTGGAACCAATGACGGAAGGCATCTACTCCAAGCGCATCTAGTGACTGATCGGTTGGTTTTCGATCCTCGCGTTCAAAGAGTGATTTCGCGGGTAGAATCGCTGATCTCCGACGATCGTCTCCAGCGAGCAAACGCTGGGCTTGAGATGGCGATTCGGTACCTCGGGATTCAGAAGAACGTCGAGGTAAACGCTCCAAACATCGGCTGCGAACGAGCGATTTTCCCTGCCGCTTCCAGCGATGTCACATTTCCAGGCCCCGCTGCAGATCCGGCATTGCTCCAGTTTGTTTACCGGAATGAGCTTGGTCTCGTGCGTGCCGGTGCCCCCGTGGACCTCGTCCGGCTTGCCGCGCAAATTTTGCTCGCGCATAGCCAAAAGACTTTCGTCATCATCGTCGCGACGCGTGCAGAAAAGCGTGAGTGGCGAAGACGCCTGCGCACACTTGGGGTGTCGCTCCAGGAGCATGCGCTGGATTGCTTCGGCCAGTCGGTAAAGCGGGTAGTAGTGACCACACCGATCGGCGCCGCGGACGATGACGTTTTCTTTCACTCTCGCCATCTCGCGATTTTTCCCGACGCGATCGCTTCGCTCGGCGAGCGATTCCAGATGATGCTGCTCTGTGCCGATCCGCGGGCGAGGCTGCTGGGGTTTGTCGCAGCGGAACGTAAGCCCTCGCCTCGCGAGAATGACCTGCTGCGGGCACAGTTTGGATTTGCTGAACTGACCATGCCTGCGCACTGACTCGTCCCGGTCGATTGTCGCACTACGAGAATGACGTTTCGTGTTCGACCACTGCCCGAGGACATGACGGGCCACGACCTTCAGTGCTGCGGAGTCTGGCACCATCCGGTCCGCAATCGCTGGATTGCGAAACTGGCAATGCAAATCTCCCACCAGGATTGGTGTGCGCTCTCAAACTGGCGGCCGGAACTGGCTGAGCAACTGCGAGGTCAAGTCCAGCATGACGTCATAGTCCTAGCGGAGTGCGTGCCGCAAGCCATCGAAATCGCGAAGCGGCTGAAACTCGCGCCGATTGTGCTCGGTGAGGGACTCGATCTCGGCTTCCTGTCGCCGCCGGATCGCGCAATGGTCGAATGCCGCCGCATCGGATGGAACTGCAATGGCATTGTGATCGCGACGCCGGGCGGCCTCGGCCGGGTGTCATTGCAGCACATTCCGACGATCATCTGGGTCGGTTCAGGGCCACATGCGCCACCGTTGCCAGCAGACTATCTGACTACGCCATTCGACATACAACGGCGACTGACGATCGTCGATGTCGATGATCAGCATCACCCAGTCTTGCGGCGAAGAAGCCAGCTTCGTCGAACTGCCTGCGCTGCCGCTGGTTGGATCGCACCTGGTGCGGATCCTGAGTGCGCTCGGATTCGCCAGTTTCTCGCCAATCGACCGATTGGAGGTTGTCGATGAGCGGATACGGTAGGTGGCCACATCGCCAATATGCTGAGGGACGTCAGGAGCAAAGGACGCTACTGGCTTCGTCGCTGCCAACTTCGAGCACGATCGTCTGGACCACGACAGAGTTGGCGACGACGTTCGAGCAGGTAATCCACCCCGAGCATCTGCTGGAGATATATCGCGACCTAAGGATCGGCGCATCAATAACTGCCGTACTCATTCCGGAACAGCGCGGTAGTTCCATTTAGGGAGCAGGGTGTCGAAGAGGAGCGTCACGTTGTCT
>JAYTUF010000705.1:0-4443 GCA_043744755.1 Anatilimnocola sp. | reverse complement strand
CATTACTCATTACTCATTACTCATTACCAAACACTAAACACCCATCTGCGCCCCAAGCTTCTCCACAATCAACTTTCCCACGTTCAGCGCCGAGGTTGCCGCGGGCGAGGGGGCGTTGATTACGTTCACGCACCGGCCGCTGGCTTCGATCAGGAAATCGTCGATCATCAGGCCGTCGGGCGCGATGGCCTGGGCGCGGACGCCGGTGCGGGCGGCAACGAGGTCTTCACTGCGAATCGAGGGGATGAGATGCTGCAGGGCGCGGACGAAGGCGGCTTTGCTCCACGACCGCCACATCTCGGCGACGCCGGTCCGCCAGTATTTGGCCGCGAGTCGCAGGAAGCCGCCGTAGGTCAACGTCTCGATTAGGTCCGGCACGTTGATGTCGAGCTTGCGGTAGCCTTCGCGGGCAAAGGCGAGCACCGCGTTGGGGCCGCATTCCACGCCCCCTTCAATCATCCGCGTGAAGTGGACGCCGAGAAACGGAAAGCTCGGGTCCGGGACCGGGTAGATCAGATTCCGGCAAAGGTGCCGCACTTCGGGCTTCAGGTCGTAATACTCGCCGCGAAATGGCACAATCCGGTTAGGCGTGGGATGCCCCGTCAACTTCGCCAGCCGGTCGCTATGCAGGCCGCCGCAAGTGACGACATAGTTCGCGAATAACTCGCCCGCGGACGACAGCACGACCACGCCGTCGCTTTCTTCCTGCATCTTCGTCACCCGCCAACCGGTGAGGACTTGCCCGCCGCGGCCTTGCAACAGTTCCGCCAGTTTGCGAGCGACGGCCGCGTAATTGACGATCCCCGCTTCGGGCACATGAATGGCTTTGATCCCCGCGGTGTGCGGCTCCAGTTCGGTCAGCCGCTCCCGACTGATGATTTCGCACCGCACGCCGTTCTGCTGACCGCGCTCCAGGATCCGATCGAGCGCCGGCAACTCTTTGTCATTAACGGCAACAATCACCTTGCCACAAATGTCGTAAGGAACGCCGTGTTCCTTGCAAAATGCTTCCATCGCCGCTTTGCCGCTGCGGCAGTTGGTCGCCCGCAGTGAACCGGGTTTGTAGTAAATGCCCGAGTGCAGTACGCCGCTGTTATGCCCCGTCTGATGCCCGCCGACCGCTGCTTCTTTCTCGAGCACCACGACGCGCAGCGAGGGATAGCGCTGGAGCACCTGCCACGCAGTGGCAAGTCCCACAATGCCACCGCCCACAATTGCGACATCCACTTTGTTCATCGTTGCCGATTTGTCCTGCCCCCTCTCCTCGGTACTCGCGGTACTCCGCGGAACAACGGGGAGAGGGCTGGGGTGAGGGGCTGAAGTGCGAATCATTGTTCCATTCGCATCTATTGTTTTGTCATACCGTCTTCAACTTCTTCCCCAACTTCTCTTCCACACTGCTGACCTTGCTTTCGAGTCGCCCGGCGGCGCCCTTGCGATAATCCAGCTTCATGCTGCAACTGACCCGCTCGCAATCAACCGTCATCGCGGCCAGGCATTGCTGAAACACGGCCAGCACCTGGTCAATTTCGCCTTCGACGATCGTCCCCATCGCATGCAGCCGATAGTCCAGCCCGCTGGCTTCAATAATCGCCAGGCTCCGCGCGACATAATTGCCAACACTCGGCCCCTTTTCCAGCGGAGCAATGCTGAACTCTAGCAATACCATGATTGATCGCCTTTCAGACAGGTAGCCCGCCGCGTTAGCAAGTAAGTGCCGCGAGTTGACTCAAGTTATGGCAACCGTGCGATAGCACCAAAAGAGGCCGCGAAAAAGCTTCCTTCGCGCAGTACGCGTTTACTTATTTTCCAGCGGTTTCACTTCAGGCGCCTTGTCCTTCGCCCCCTCTTCCTTCGGTTTCTCCACCGGTGCCGGATTCTTCACACGGTACTCGGCCCATTTCTTGAAGACTTCCGCCCGCTTGGCTTCGTCGGAAAAACCGATGACGCGGACATTGGTCATCACCTGGGTTGGTTCGCCGATGGTTTGACCATCGCGCGGCGTGAAGTAGGTCTTCAGATCCTGCTTGGTGAGAAACAGGGCAGTGGCCAAGGCAGCATCGCGAACTTCGAGCTTGATGATGACCTTGTCCTTTTCCTGCATTTGCGTGATGGGACTGGTATCGGTGAGCAGCTTTTCCACCATGGGCAAATGGCTTTCGTTGCCCATGATGGCAATCGTCGTGAGGGCCATTGAGGCCATGTGCGGCTGACGGTTTCCCTTGAGAATTTTTTCGGCGGGGATCAGGCCTTCCTTCATGTTGAAGCGGCGGGCGAGGTTCATGGCTGTATAGGCGGCCCAGTCCTCGCTGCCGACAATGATGCGGGCGAGCATCTGGCGGGGAATCTCGCGCCGGCTGCCGTTACTGACAGCATCGGCCAGCGCTTGCTGGCTGCAAAAGCTGAAAATCACGTTGGCATGGTTTTGGTTCAACGTGATGTCTTCCTCGCCCGTGACGAACACCAGCGCCCCAATCTGGCCGAAGCTCAGTTGCAAGCCGGTGCCACCACCAAGATTCTGCATCAGTTGTTGATATTGCGTGACGCGAGTGGAAACGACCTCGGCCACGCCTTTCGGATTGCTTTCGAGCGATTGCAGCAGTTCGCCATCGGCTTTGGTCAGATCGACAAAGACGGCCCGCGAGTCGGAATGGTCGCCGTAAACTTTCTTGAACCGCGTCCAGCCTGGCAATTGATAGTCGTCGGTTTCTTCGCTGCCGCGGAGGAAGGCATCCAGCCGCCGCGCCAAATCCGACTGGCGAATGCGGCCTAGCACCCGTTCTGCCCGGTAACGAACTTCGCGGTCGGGATGCGCCACGGCGTCTTCGACCGCCTTGTAGGCCGGCAAACCTATTCTCGCGAGCTGCTCGGTGGCCAACTCGCGGGCGGAGAATTCGTCAGCCCCCAGTTCGTCAATCAAGTTCTTGATTGCGGCGGCATCAGGCTTAGCCGCCGGTTTGTCGTCGGCTGCGAATACTGCGGCAGCGATTGCCAGGCTGCAGAGCGACAATGCGAAGCAGCGAAGCTGGAGATTGAGTTTCATTCCCGACCCTTTCCCAAAAGCATTCCGGCCTGTGAATGGCCTGGCTGTGGATTATAGCCGTATGGGGCGGGAGTTCGCGAGCATTGAGTCGCTAAAAAAAACAACCGCGGACCTAGCTGGCGGCCGATTGCGCAACCGGGTGGTTACTTTTTTTTTGATCGACGGCAATGCGAATCAGCTCGAACACATCGTCGGCGGAACCCATCGCGTCAATCGATGTAAGTAGCCCTTGCTTGCGATAGTATTCCAGCAGCGGCTCGGTCTGCCGGTGATAGACTTCCATCCGGCGGCCGATGGTCTCGGGCGTATCATCGGGGCGCTTTTCAGCGGCCGCCCGGCGGAGCATCCGGCTGACCAGTTCGGCTTCGTCCGCTTTGAGCTCGATCACGATGCTCAGCGGAGTGCCCCGTTGGCGGAGAGATTCGTCGAGCGACTTGGCCTGCTGAATTGTCCGCGGAAAGCCATCGAACATGCAGCCGCGGGCGAAGGCCGGCTTATCTAGTTCCTCGCCGACCATGCTCAGCACGATGGGGTCCGGCACCAGTTGGCCACGGTCCATGTACTGCGCGGCCAGCCGGCCGAGCGGTGAATTCAGCTTGGCCGCCCGCAGCAACTCGCCCGTCGAAAGGTGCGGAATCTGCAAGTAATCGAGCAGCCTGCGCGACTGCGTGCCTTTGCCGGCGCCTGGGGGGCCGATGAACACAATCAACATCGCAACCTCGCGGTCGTTGCCCCCATGAGTCAACCTTCCCCACCCAAAACCGCTAAACCCAAATCAGGCTTCCAACAGGCCTCGGTAATCGCGCATCACTAGGTGACTATCAATTTTTTGAATCAGATCGAAAGCCACGCTGACCGCGATGAGCAACCCGGTGCCGCCATAAAAGCTGGCCATCCCGGCATCGACCTTCAAGGAAGCGGAGATAATCGTCGGCCCAATCGCCACTAGTGAGAGGAACGCCGCGCCCACATAGGTGATGCGAATCATTACCTTTTCCAAGTGCTCAGCGGTTCGCCGGCCTGGTCGATATCCGGGAATGAATGTGCCGAAGTCCTTCAGGTTCTCCGCCATTTCCTTGGGATTGAAGGTGATGGCCATCCAGAAATAGCTGAAGAAATAAATCAGCGCCACATACAAGATGTTGTAGACAAACGAATTACCCTCACTCAGTGCTTGATAAATCGTTTTAAATACCGTGCTGATGGCATGCTGTTGAAAAGAGCTTTCCAGCCACTGGAAGAAGAATGCCGGCAACATCAACATGCTGCTTGCGAAGATGATGGGCATCACACCCGACTGATTGAGCTTCAAAGGCAAGTATTGCCGCGAGCCGCCAAACACCCGCCGCCCGCGCACATGCTTCGCGCTTTGCGTGGGAATTTGCCGCTGCCCCAACGTG
>JAYTUF010000704.1:0-4445 GCA_043744755.1 Anatilimnocola sp. | reverse complement strand
CACCTGTTGCCTCTGTGTGTCAATTCGAACGGCAAATTGCGAACAAAAGCCACCAACCGGGCGTGTACCTAATATAGTGCTTATACTTGCCGATGACTCCCGATCCCTCACGCTCCGCCGAAATCGAACGTGTGCTAAAATCCGGTCATGTCTAACTCGCCGCACTTGCCCACGCTTGCTGACGCTCAGAAACTAGCGGCCGGCCACAAGCTGGTTCCCGTTTATCGCCGCCTGCTTAGCGATTCTCTCACGCCGGTCGGGGCCTTTCATTTGCTTGATCAAGGCGGCTACGCTTCGCTCTTCGAGAGCGTCATTGGCGGCGAGAAGGTGGGCCGCTATACCTTTGTCGCGATGGATCCCTTTCTCTCCCTCACTGCCCGCGGAAATCAGGTGACGGTCAAGAGTGAAGCCGGCGAAGAGACGCTCACGCTCGACGATCCGCTGGTTGAACTCCGCCGCCGATTGGCAGAATTTCCCGCGGCGCATTTGCCCGAACTGCCGCCCTTCACCGGCGGCGCGATTGGTTACTGCGCTTATGACGTTGTTCGCTATGTCGAGAATTTGCAGCATCCGCCGCTCGATGATCGCCAGCTACCTGATCTCTGCTTCGGCCTCGTCGATCGAATGTTGGTTTTCGACAACGTCAGCAAAACGCTGTACGTCATCGCGATGGCCCGCGTGGATAAGTTCGCCGGCGATTTTCCCGCCGCCTATGCCGACGCGCAACAGCGCGTCGATGAATGGGTCGCCAAACTATCGCAAGCCGCGCCATTGCCGCCGGTCGATATTCAACTAACAAAGACCTTAAGTCTGCAATTCAAATCCAACACGACGGCAGCCGACTATCAAGACGCAGTGAAAAAATGCGTCGAATACATTCGCGCCGGCGACATTTTTCAAGTCGTCATCAGCCAGCGCTTGCAACTCGAACTGGGCTGCGACCCGTTTGAAGTCTATCGCACGCTGCGGGTGGTGAACCCCAGCCCGTTCATGTTCTTCCTCCGCACACCTGAGACGACATTGGTCGGTAGTTCGCCCGAAATCATGTGCCGCGTTTACGACGGCATCGTCACCGTGCGACCGCTCGCCGGCACGCGCAAACGGGGCGAGACCGACGAGGAAGATCGTCGCCTCGCGGACGAATTGCTGGCCGATCCCAAGGAGCGGGCGGAACATGTGATGCTCGTCGATCTCGGCCGCAACGACGTCGGCCGCGTGGCCCGCTTCGGCACCGTCAAACTTTCCGACGTGATGTGCATCGAGCGCTACAGCCACGTGATGCACATCACCTCGCACGTCACCGGCGAACTGCGTCCCGAGCTGGATGCGTTCGATGCCTTGAAAGCTTGCCTCCCGGCCGGCACCGTTTCCGGCGCTCCCAAAGTCCGCGCGATGGAAATCATCGATGAACTGGAACCGCACCGCCGCGGTCCGTACGCGGGGGCCGTCGGCTACATCGACTACGCCGGCAACATGGACACCTGCATCGCCCTCCGCACCCTCGTCGTCCAAGGCAACCAGGCCTACGTGCAATGCGGAGCCGGCATCGTCGCCGACAGCGACCCCGAAAGCGAGTATCAAGAAACGCTCAACAAAGCCCGTGGGTTGCTGCTGGCGATTGAGATGACGCAGAAGCGGGCTGAGCGATTGTCAACGTAGGCTGGAACAAGGTACTCCCGCAGTTCCGGCAGACGTTGCCAAAGACTCATCCATTGGGTGTGTCAAGCAACTCTTGGAGTCGTGCCGCCAACTCACTGGGCAAGCGTGACGTCCACGAGGCATCGACGAGGCCGACGTCGATCATATCGAGGACATGTACTTGGTCCTTGCGGCGGAACGATGTGAGTTTCATCGTCAGCAGGGCTGCAAGTGTCACCACGCGATATTCGGCTGCCGGCTCGGAATCGTCAACATCAGGCGCTGCGGCAGAATACTCCGCGCGGACTTTCTCGCCGGCGAAGATCACATGCACGGCATCGCGGAATTTGCCATCGGGTAGATCTAAGAACATGTCCACGCCGGCGGAGTGCCGGTAACGAAAGCCGGCTGCTTCGAGCGCCACTATCGCCGCCGGCAGGTCAGCCCGGCGGAGCAGAATATCGACATCCTGTGTGAACCGCACCGCAGACGCATCGACGCGCGAGACCCAACTCGCCACCGCGCTCCCGCCAATGACGGCATAGCTGACGCCCGCTGTTTCCAGGGCACTCGTCGAACGGTGCAGACGTTCACGCTGTTTTTCCACAGCGAGAAAAATCCTATCGATGTTGAACGGGCCAAGGGCTGGGACCGACATGGGTTGTCCTAAAGTCTGGGCGAAACGACGTACGTTGCATTATCGCTCCTGGTGCGCCAGATGACAAAGCGCGAACCGTTTCATAGCAGTTCACTCGCCAAATCCGCGAGCGCCGAACGCTCGCCTTTTTCCAGCGTGATGTGGCCGTAGATCGGTTGGCCCATCATGCGGTGGATCAGGTAGCTGAGGCCGTTGGAGAGGGCGTCGAGATAGGGCTGGTCAATCTGGCGAATGTCGCCGGTCAGGACGATTTTGGTCCCTTCGCCGGCGCGAGTGATGATGGTTTTCACTTCGTGCGGCGTGAGATTCTGGGCTTCATCGACGATAAAGAAAATCCGCTGTAGAGAGCGGCCGCGGATGTAGGCGAGAGGCGTAATGAGCAGCTTTTCGCTCTCGCGCATTTCGTTGATCCGCTGCGCGGCAACGTCGTGGTCGTTGAACTGATGGCGGATCACGGTGAGATTGTCGTAGAGCGGCTGCATGTACGGATCGAGCTTGGCTTCGACATCGCCGGGCAGGAACCCGAGATCACGATTGCTCAGCGGCACTACCGGCCGGGCGAGCAGAATCTGTCGATACCGCTGCCGGCATTCAAGCGCGGCGGCAAGGGCGAGTAGCGTCTTGCCAGTGCCGGCTGTGCCCGCGAGGGTCACGAGTTTGATGTCGTCGTTGACCAGCATCTTCAGCGCAAACGATTGTTCGGCGTTGCGAGGAGAAATGCCATAGGTGGATGATTTCTCAACACGGACCAGCGATTGATCCGAATGCCGATACGTGCAGAGGACGCTCTTGCTGCCGTTGCGGAGGATGAAATTCTCGTTGGGAATCGGGTTCGTGATGCCGGGCACGGTCGTCACCGGCACCACGCCTCCTTCGCTATAGAAGAGCGAAATGGCATCGCTGGGGGCATCTTCAATCACCCGCTTGCCGGTATAGAGCTGGTCAAAACTCTTCACCTTATCGGTGGTGTAATCCTGCGCGGGGAGCCCCAATCCCTTGGCCTTCATCCGCAGGTTGGTGTCCTTGGTGACCAGAATCACGCGACGGCTGACTTCTCGTTTTTGCAACACGAGGGCACAGTTGAGAATCCGATGATCGGGCGTATCGGCGGAGAAGGCAGCCTTCACACGCGGCTCGATTTCACTTCCTAGCACAACGCGAATCGAACCTAGGCCTGGGCCGAGCGAAGTTCCTTGATCGGAAAGCAGATCTCCCGTCAGCTCGTCGATATTGCGGAGGAAATCGCGGGCTTGAAAGTTGATCGCTTCGTTGCCCCGTTTGAAGTGATCGAGTTCCTCAAGCACCGTGATCGGGATCGCGACGTCGTTTTCTTCAAAGTTCTCGATGCAGCCGCTGTCGTGCAGGATGACATTCGTATCGAGCACAAACAACTTGGGAGCGGGGGCCGATTCCGTCATGCTGCTCTCCATGCCAGCGCGAGAAGGTCATCCGTCGCGCGATGTTCAGTCTGTTCGATTGGGGCCGGTATGGCAAGGCGAGGCGGGAGGCGAGTGCGCGAATTCAGCTTTCCAAGTGCGATTCACTCCAGCGGACCCTGCGGGGCGGTTCCGGTGAGCCGGTCCACGTTCTCTTTGCCCATGGCAGCGCTCAATTCGTTCATTCTCTTTTGAATCTTGATCCGCTCCAGGCTTCCCGAGAGGTTTGGCAAGGCTTCGCCATAGCACTTGCTGGCCCGGGCTTGCAAAGCGGTTTTCTGCACGGAGCGGAAGTCCTCAGCCAATTGCCAATACTGGTCGCCCAGCTGAGCCAACGTCTTGGCGGTCTTGTTCGCTTCGAGATCGATGGTGGCGACGAACTTGAAGCGAATATCTTCGCCGCGCGCCAGCAATGGCAAACCCAGGTCCCAGCGATTGCAAATCAGGCAAAGATATTTGCCCACGATCTCGTGGGCGGCTGCGTCCGTCGGGTTTTCTGCGAGCCTGCTGAGGGCGGGATCGACTTCAGTCTGGGCCAGCTTCGCGGCACTGATTTGCGCCTCGAGCTGTTCCGCCTGGATCAGCCCCAGTTTGTCGCCGCGGGCTCGGCAGCCGGCGGTGATGATCTCCAGGGCAGCACCGGCGGCGGCGAATTGACCGGCGGCCAGCGAATCGCTGGCGAGCTTTTTCGCTTCAGCTTGCCAGGCATCCAA
>JAYTUF010000703.1:0-4447 GCA_043744755.1 Anatilimnocola sp. | reverse complement strand
TGAACTGCGGCGAGTCGCGGCTGGTGCGGCCCAGCCTGGGTTCGTGGCTGACGTATGGCCTGGGCACCGACAATCTCAACCTGCCCGGCTTCATTGCGATGGTCCCCGGCGGCTATCCGATTCAAGAGACGCAGAACTGGCAATCGGCGTTTCTGCCTGGCGTCTATCAAGGGACCTATGTCAACACGCAACATGCGGCGATTGATAAGCTGATCGAAAACGTCCGCAACAAATGGCTGACCGACGGCGCTCAGCGGCAGCAGCTCGATGCCCTCGCCGCGCTCAACAAGCATCATCGCGACCAGCGCGGTTATGATCCGGCCCTCGACAGCCGGATTCATTCATTTGAGCTCGCCTATCGCATGCAGCGTGAAGCGGCGGAAGCTTTTGATGTGAACCGCGAACCGAAGCACGTCCTCGATTCATACGGCCCCGGCACACAAGCCCGGCAGATTCTCATCGCCCGCCGGCTCATCGAACGGGGCGTGCGATTTGTGCAGGTCTGGCATGGAGAAGGTCAGCCTTGGGACAACCACGACGACATCGCCGAGAACCACCGCCGCCTGGCGGGACAGACCGACAAAGCCATCGGCGCCCTCATCACCGACCTCAAGCGACTCGGCCTGTTTGAAGAAACGCTGATCCTCTGGGGCGGCGAATTCGGCCGCACGCCCACCGTCGAACTACCGCAGGCCGGCGCCAACGCGGGCAAAATCAACGGCCGCGATCACAACCACTGGGGCTTCACCTGCTGGCTCGCCGGCGGCGGCGTGAAAGGGGGCCAAACCTATGGCGCGACCGACGAATTCGGCTTCAAAGCCGTCGAAAAACCGGTGCATGTTCACGACCTGCACGCGACCATGCTGCGGCTCATGGGCTTCGACCATGAGAAACTAACCTACCGCTACGCCGGCCGGGATTTTCGGCTGACAGACGTGCATGGGAAGGTGATTCAGGAGTTGATTGCATGAGTGACGTTACTGAGTGGGCTGGCGAAGATGATGCTGGCTTGCATTGGGTGGACGGACTCGCCCATGAATGGCAAGCAGAGTTGGGCGACCCGCACGAAGACATCTACACCTTAGCGGACGGGATACCCGTGGCTGGATAAAGGAAAAACTCGTCGTTCACGGAGCCACTGTTTCCCCCGCCTTTCCCAATTGCTCCACCGCCAGCACCAACTGCTGATCCTCCCGTGGCGAGATCGCTCGCAGGTCCAGCCAAACGGTGTTTCCTTCGACGCGAGCGATGATGGCGGGCGTGGTGTTACTGAGTGCGACGAGTAGCTCCGCTGCAGAACCTTGCGCGCTTTGCAGCGCCAGGCCCCAACTGGGAAGCCGCTGACTGGCGAGCTTCGCGGCAGTGAGATGGGCGTCGCCGGCGCGGGCTTCAACTGCCGCGAGCGCTGGCAACGCGGCCAACTGCGGGGCGAGACGTTCGCAGCGATGCTTCAGATTGTCAGGCGATGTGGCGAGCAAGCTGAGTAGCGGAATTGAACGCTCGATAGTGGTGGGCGATTGTGAAGAGGCCGCTTGATACAGTTCCAGCGTTGCTTCGAGCGCCGCGAGCGTTAACTTGTCGCTAGCGGCGGCGCGAAACAGCGGACTCGAAGCAATTGGCGACAGGATCGCGCTCTTGCCCGCGATCACACCGCAGGCGGGACCGCCCAGAAGACCGTCCCCGCGAAAGATGACCGCCGTAGCGCCGGCCTGCAAGGCAGCGGTGGCGGTGAGCTGCTGTTCGAGGCCAAACGACGCGCAATCATGGAGACCACCCAGCCCAAGTTCGACAATCAACGGCAAAGCTCGGCGGCTCGCCCAAGTTGCGACCTGCACAAGTTCTAGTGGCTGATGATGCCCGGTCATTTCATAAGCGAGTTGTTGCCAGAACAAGAATCCGGGCTGACTCGACGCAGCAGCGGACAGATCGTTCAATGTCAACTCGTTCGCAGAACCCACCTCGTGAATGATGCCACCGGCCGCAGCGATCACTTCAAATGCCCGCGTGCCATCGGCGGCGGTGGCCATCTGGCTGCGGGGGACGATCACTGCCCGCCCACAGGCCAGCACGTTGGTCACGAGCGCGAGCGCCATTGCCTGATTGCTGGTGACGAGCGCCGCTTCGCAGCCGATCAACTTTTGTAGCAATTGGTCGACATGAGATGTCTTGCCGGCGACCAATCCCGAGGCCGAGAGCGAGTAACTCCCCGCCGCGGCCCGCATCGCGGCGATCGCTTCTTCCGGCAGTGGAGCGCCGCCTAATTCTGGATGCAACAAGATGCCGGTCGCATTCAGCGCGCCGCGAACCCCCGCTTGCTCCTGTCCCATGATCCACTGCGCAATTTGCTCGGCGAGCGCCATGGCCGACGGTATCTGCCGCTGCGTAACCGCAGTTTGCACTTCCTGTCGCATGCCATCGACGAACGAGCGGACGCTGTTCATCACGCGCGCGGGGTTCACCCGCTCGACGAGCGATTTGAGCGGCGGACTTTCGAGCAGTTCGTTGATGGACGGAAAATTACCCAGCCCGGTCGGCATGGCGGTCTCCTGAGGAAGCGCGTGGACACACCTCCGAGACTACTCTGACGCCTCTCGCTCCGCGAGAGGACGCCCTTTCGCGGAGCGAAAGGCGACGAAGACTTATTTGCGAGCCGAGCGCAACTCATACTTGAGTTCAACCGCCGCCAGGCCGACATCCGCTTGCAGCTTCGTCTGCTCGTAATTGCTATAAATTTCGGGAAGCAACTCCTTGGCGTTCGCATCAATGGGCGCCACCTCGGCGGTCGCGATGAACGGCGTGCCATCGGGATTGACCGTCTTATTAATCAGCACTTTGTATTGCCCGGGAAGCAGGCCAGGCGGGCCTTTGCCCGTTTGCCCATCATGCAAATGTGCCGTGAACTTGCCAGTTTCATCGGTCTGCCCCAGCCCACCATTGCCGCTCGTCTCGCCCAGCGGAATGAAGGCGACATTCGCGCCCGCGCACGGCTGCCCATCCAGCGTGACAAGACCTGAAACCGGTGTGGTCAGCGGCGGCGCTGGATTGCAGGCCACAAAACTGGTGATCGCCAGCAACAACAATAAATGAGCAAGGCGCATTACGGAAAGCTCACTGTTTCGCCGTCGGCCATCATCGCCAGACGCTGGCGCACGACCAGGTTCGCATTCTCGCGCACAAAATGAACGCCGCCGTCGGCCATGCCGATCAAACAGCCGAGCGGGTGCAGGCTGCCGGGGTCTCCCCAACTGCCGAGCCGGCCGACTTTGGGAATGATCGGCGTGCCTGCGCTGGGAAAATACGTCCAGTTGTTCACGCCTCGGTTGCTGCCGATGTCGTTGCCGGTCATCACCCAGCCGCGATAACCCCACGCGCTGCAGCGGCCGTTGTAAACATCGAGTGTCGCTTCCACGATGGCGACCGTCGAGGCAGTTCCATCGGTGATGTCGGCCATCCGCGTGTTGCTGCGCTCACCGAACATGCGCCGTTGGCCGGGGTTCTGCCTCATCCAAAAATCGCAGTCATAATTTTGGATTGCGCTGAAATCATAATTCGTCTTCGCGCCACGGAAACTTGGATTGGTCGAGATGCCATAATAGTTGCCAGGCGGCAGCCAAGGATCGCCCGCATCGCTAGGGCAAGAGAACATCTTCAGCCGCTGCGAAACGACGGCCGCATTGCCGCTGGCGACCGCCTCGCCAGCGAGCACCCCAGCCGTCGCGGTCGAAGGACAACAGCCATCGTTGCCAACCGTGATGTTCGCAGCGCTCCCCTTGTGATTGTATTTTTCATAGAGAGGCGATTGCTCGGCGAACGGCAGGAGCAGCAGCAGGCCATTGGAATTGAGAATGCTCTGAGCGCCCCAGTTCGTCGGCGGACCAGGAGTGCGGCACCAGCCATAACCGATCCCGCCCGGCGGAAATCGCAAATGCGTATCGTGATAGTTGTGCAGCGCGAGGACCACTTGCTTGATGTTGTTGGTGCAACTGGCTCTGCGGGCCGCTTCGCGGGCAGCCTGCACCGCGGGAAGCAGCAGAGCGACCAGGACGCCGATGATCGCGATCACGACCAGCAGTTCCACAAGTGTGAAGCCGCGCGAGTACTTCGCCGCAGTTGATTTCGTTGAGGTCAGACCAGACATTGCGTTCACCCTCGGTTCATTCGGTTCGCAGATCCGTAAATGAGTTTCGCCTAGCGGTTGAGGTTTGTCCAGAAAAAATACTGCTTGGTCGATATTTAGGATGGCGCACTCTTGCCCATCCTATGGTTACGCAAACAGCGCCTGCAGGCAAATCTGCGACCAGGTCTCGAACCGCGAGGTATCAGCCAGCAACTCGGCAACCGGCACAAAGCCGGTCTCGCAAATGTCGTCTTCCCGCGGCTGCACGTTCGGTTCGGCGACATCAAAGATATGCACCAGGCCCAGATGCACCTTGCCAACTTCCGTCAG
>JAYTUF010000702.1:0-4453 GCA_043744755.1 Anatilimnocola sp. | reverse complement strand
GTTGTAAAGAAGGTAGCCCGACGAATGTAAGATGGGCACTCCTGCCCGTCTGGCGTTAATTAGTCAATTGACCCTTAATGAACCCTGGCAAACTTCTGCAACGACGGGCAATCCGCAGGCACCAGGCCACGATTACCACCGGCTGACCAGGTGACTTCGGCGACATACAAGTCGCCGCGGGCATCGACCCACAAATCGTGCGGAGCAAAGAAGTCCCCCGGCGTGCCCGGGTGTTCGCCGCCGCCAAAGCGAGCCAGCAGTGTGCCACTGCTGTTGAAGATGCTGACCCTGCCGCCGGAAACAGTCAGGTCGGGCGTCATCCCAGGAAACATCCCCGCGCGGCGGCCCAGCTCGGCGACGAACACGTTGTCCTGCGAATCGATGAAGACTTCACAGGGACGGACGACATCGGTCCATTCGCTCAGATATTCTCCCTCTGGCGAGAAGAACTGGAGGCGGCTGTTTTCACGATCCGCCACCAGCACGCGGCCAGTGGAATCGACGCCGATGCCATGCGGCAGGTTGAATTGCCCCGGCCCTGTGCCCGGCTCGCCCCAGCAGAGAAGTAGCTTGCCTTCTGGTGAGAACTTGTGAATCCGGGCATTGCCATAGCCATCGGAAATGTAAAGCGAGCCATCGCCGCTGATTGCCAGGTTCGTCGGCTGGTTGAACGGCGGTCCACCATGCGTGATGGTGCGGTAGTCGTTTTCCCGCACACCGGTGTCGCTGCCTTGCCCGCTGATGCCGAGCTTCCATAAAAGCTGACCATTCGGCGTGTACTTGCGCACCGTGTGATCGAGGTCGTCTGTCAAATAGACCGCGTCATCCTTGCCGATCCAAATGCCATGCGGCCGCACGAACTGGCCTTCACCCCAGGCGTACAAGAATTTCCCCTCACGATCAAACACGATCACCGGATGTTCGCCTCGATTGAAGACGAACACCCGCTCGCGCGAATCGGTCGCGACGCCGACAGCCTCGACGAACTTCCAGCCCGGCGGCAATTGTTCCCATCGGGGGACTGGCGCGAACGTGAATTGACCTTGCCCGATAGGATTCATCCAACGACTCCCACTGGTTTGTCTCCCATTCAGAGTCGAGCAATAGGGCGCTTCATCACCAGAGCGACTTGCCCGTAATGCTCACCCTCAAGATCCCGCAGATCGTGTTCAATGTCTTCTAGCGCGCCGAGCTTGCTAGTCCAACGGCCGGACGGCAGTTGTCTGGCAACATGTAACGGAGATCCCAGGGCGTCAGCAAAGATCGCTATCTTCTCCATTCCTTCCTCAAGTTCGGCGTGATCGCATTGGTGATACCCCAATACGGCGAACGCTGCTTGAAAGCCGGAGACGGACTCAGCTCTTGCGACTTCGGCGGGCCAATGGTCGCAATCGTCCTCGCTCGGCCACCAGCGATGCACCGGGTCGCCGGCCGCCCAGGCGACGCAATTGTAGGCCCAGCTTTTGGGGCTAGTGATCCGATACGTCTTACCGCGGAGCCCGGGGAAAAGATCTTCCAGCATGGTTCAGCACGCGTAACCTTGCTCGCGCCCCCAACTCAACCAGGCCTCGGCCACCTTGGCGACATCTCCACGATCCGCGGGCGCAACGGGGTCGGCGCGGGTGATCGCCTTCAACGCAGCAAACCAGGGCCGGCCTGTCATGCGCAAATCTCGCAGCAAGAGGGGCACTGCTTGCCAACCGATGCCAATAATCTCGAGGTAGGCCGGATGGCTGTTCTGAATGCTGGTCGAAGAGTGGTGCGCTACGGCAGACTCCCACGTTTGGGCCAGCCGACGGAAACGGGTCTCGATGTCCTCTACAGACAACGGAGATAAAGATGCTTCTGCAGAAATTGGGGCCATACAGCATCTCCCTGGGTCGGCATTCAGACTGGCATGACTTTGAATTGTACCACTCGAACTGCAACAGTGGCATAAGTCAGTGAGTCGCCCGTGTCGCGAGACATTGTCCGACTGGGGGCTTGGGCTTGCTTCGGGTCTTTCGATCCCGGAGGGATCAAAGCATTTAGCCCCAGGTTGAGCGTAGCGACACCTGGGGTTCCCGAGGCAAATTACATCCCCCGATCCCGAAGGGATCGCAGCCTCACGGCGCTGCGATCCCTTCGGGATCGATGCATGATGTTGCGGGTTTTCCCCGGGTATCGGCTAACGCCTCAACCCGGGGCTAGTGGCTGCGAACCCTTCGGGTTCAAGAAATTGCAAAGCCGGACGCTTGGGAATTCTCACAAGCTTTTAACTCTTAGCGTTGGCAATTAGTTCAGCGTTCACACCCAGCGACTGCGCACACGTGCCGATCTGGCTCCAGGTGTTTTCATCCAGTTCAATCCCCTTAGCCATTCGTTCGGCTCGGACGCGGCGCTCAACATCACCGGGGACGAGAATCTCCGCCGTCGGTGAGGCCTTCTCGGAGCTCTTCACGAAATCGATGAAGCTCTTCACCTCTTGCAGAAAATGGTCCTGCACTTGAAACACGACGGGGTCGAGAATGATCGAGAGCATGCCTTGTTCCAGCCGGGTTTTGCCGGGCTGCGAACAGCCGCTGCCGGTGAGGGCGCCGGCCAGGATTTCGGCGACGAGGCCCAGGCCATACCCCTTGTAGCCACCAAACGGCAGGATCGCGCCGGGGGGATCGCCGTAGAAGACGCGGGGATCATTCGTGGGCTGACCCAGCGCGTCAATAATGCAGCCATCGGGAACCGGCACGCCCTTATTGAGTGCTACTTTCAGCTTACCTTCCGCGACTGACGACGTGGAAATATCGAAGATGATCGGCTCACCTCCCGCGACGGGAATGCCACAGGCCACCGGATTCGCCGACAGCCGCCGGCTGATGCCGCCGACCGGCGCAACCAACAGGCCGAGGCCGCTGGTGTTGACAAAGTGCAGCGACACCAACCCCGCCGCGACCAACATCTCCGCCCAATGGCCCACGCGACCGACATGCCCGCAATTACGGATCGAGATGACGGCGACACCGTTCTTCTGGCTCTTCGCAATACCCAGCGTCATCGCCTGCTCGGCAATCGATTGCCCCAGCCCCATCTGGCCATCGACGACCGCGACAGAGTCGTTTTCAAAAATCACCGCCAGCCGCTGATTGGCCAGCACGTTTCCTTCTTGGAGCCACTTCACATAAATGGGCGTGCGAATCACGCCATGCGAATCGTGCCCGGTCAAGTTGGCTTGAACCAGGTGATCGGCCACCACGGCCGCTTCGCGCGGTTCACAACCGGCAGCAACGAAGATTGCGGTGATCAAGTCCTGGAGCAGCTGGGGCGGGAAACGGTGGGTAGTCATGGTTGGAATCATACCGCGTTCGGAATCGTCGCGGCAACAGCCGCCTCTATGTCGCATACAGCAAAAGCAATCAAACAAGCGCGAAGTGAGTCGCGTTGCGCGCCATACCGTCGCATGCCAGTTTCTCAATCGATGCCCAGCCTGATTGATAATCCTCCGGGAATGACTTCCAATCGACTACGAGAGATCCTTAAGATGAGAACGAGCACGAATGTTCCGCGGCGATCGCCGGGTTTCACTTTGGTGGAGTTGCTGGTGGTCATCGCCATCATCGGCGTACTGGTGGCTCTCTTGCTGCCTGCGGTGCAGGCCGCGCGGGAATCCGCGCGGCGGATGTCGTGTACCAACAACCTGAAGCAGATTGGTCTCTCCTTGCATTTGCACCACGACGTCAAGCTGGTTTTGCCGCCGGGCTCAACGGGCGGCGGAGGAGTGGGAACGGACATTGATAAGCCGCGCGGTCCCAGCGAAACGACTTGGGTGGCTTACCTCTTCCCTTACTTCGAGCAAACCAATCTCGATTCACTCATTAATTGGAACCAACTGAATGTCAATTTTTACTCGGATGGCGGGCTAAAGATAACGCCTCTTAAGGTTCCTTTATTCCTCTGCCCTTCCGACAGCAGGCCCGAACCGAATAACACTTACCCACCCTCGATCTTTGGGCGGGGAAACTACGTCGCCAATAACGGGATCGGGCCGGCGATCGAATATCGGCTGGGCCCCGGACACACGACCCCGCCCTTGATGGCGCGTCCCGGAGGCGTCTTTTTTATCAACAGTTGGCTCGGCTTCCGTCAAATCACCGACGGCACGACCCAAACCGTCATGGTCTCCGAGATCCGCTGTCCGAAGAATACGCAGGACGGGCGCGGCATCATGCACTATCCCGAGGGACCCCTCTTTCACCATAATCGCACACCCAATAGCCTCGCTCCGGATGAAATCCGCGCAGCTTGGTGTACTACGACGCCCCGCGAGCCCTGCGTCGGCGCCTATACAGCCTACAACAACATACGAGACATTCGCACCGCGCGCAGCAACCATCCGGGCGGCGTCAATTTATTACTGGCCGATGGCAGCGTGCGATTTGTGATGGAATCCGTCAACCTGAGTACCTGGCAGGCGATATCT
>JAYTUF010000701.1:0-4456 GCA_043744755.1 Anatilimnocola sp. | reverse complement strand
TTCATTCGCTTCGCCCATTCGATCGAGTGTTGGAAAGGCATCGCCCACTTCAAACTTCACGTTCAGGCCGTTGAGCTCCGCGTTGCGCTGAGCCTGGGCGATGGCCTTCTTGCTGCCATCGATGCCGGTCACTTCCGCCGCCCCGTGCTTCGCGGCGTTGAGCGCGAAGCCGCCGGTGTAACAGAATAAATCGAGTACCCGCCGGCCGCGCAAGTAGCGAGTCACCGCCAGGCGATTCTCGCGCTGATCGAGATAGAAGCCCGTCTTTTGCCCTTCGCAGAGGTCCACTTCAAAGGCCAGGTCGTTCTCGCGAATGATTAGCGGCGACGTCGGCAACTCGCCCCAATGGCGATCAGGCGTCGTCTCCATGCCTTCGAGCTGCGTCGTTTGCTTTTCACCGCGCAGCAAGATGGCCCGCGGCTGCAATTCCTGTTGCAGCATCTCGACTAACGACTCGGCCCGTTGATGCATGGCCAGCGACGTCGGCTGCAGCACCAGATAGTCGCCATAGCGATCAATCACCAGTCCGCTCAGCCCATCGGCTTCGCTAAAGACTAACCGTGTTGCCGATTCACTGCGGCTCATTCCCGCGGCCAACTGTTCGGCGGTCGGTTCGTAACCCAATTGCCGCCGCATCGCGATCGCGGCCTGCAGACGGCGGCGAAAGAAGGCCCCATCGAGCACTTCGTTTTCGTGCCAGGTAAACAACCGCACGCGAATCCGGCTCTTGGCGTTATAAAAGCCGCGGGCAATGAACTTCCCCCGCTCGTTGCACAGATCGACCACCTGCCCATCGACGTCAACCAGATGCTCGCCGGCCAAGGTCAGCGGCTCCACGCGATCCACCGCCCCCACGAGCACCCACGGATGCCGCCCATAAAAGGGCAACGCCTTGCGTGGCTTCAAGATCACGCGAGCAACAGGCAAACCAGAATCGTTCGTCGCCAGCGCTTCGGCTCGGGCCGCCGGTTGCAGATCAGTAGACATAAGCGGCCTCGCGTGCAGCAAAACCCCCATCTTATCGCGAGGCAGTAAGCGGAGTCAGGGGGCCATTGTCGTCTTTCGCTCCGCGAAAGAACGCCCTTTCGCGGAGCGAAAGGCAACTTTGGCCGGATGTCGTACTCCGCTCGCCCTTGCTTGCCGAGGCACTCCTGCAACGGTTACAACAGCGTGCATCCCGCCTCTTTTAACCTGCTTCTCCTTGCATCGGAGTTTCACGTCATGGCTCGTCTTTCTCGCCGCAAGTTTCTCTCTGCCTCCGCTGCTGCTTCTGGTGCGCTCGCGCTCGGGGCCTGGGTGAATGTGGCACCGGCTGCTCCGTCCAAGTCGCCGAATGAGATGTTGAATCTGGCGGGCGTCGGCGTTACTGGCAGGGCGGGAGCGAACTTGCAGGAACTGTCCTACGAGAACCTGGTCTGCATGGCGGATGTCGATAGCGACAATCTGGCCAAGGCGGCAGTGAAGTTTTCCGAAGCGCGGAAGTATCGCGATTTTCGCGACATGCTCGAAAAAGAAGCCGACAAGATCGACGCCGTTGTCGTCGGCACGCCCGATCACACGCATGCTCCCGCGGCCGCGATGGCCTTGCGTTTTGGCAAACATACGTACTGCGAAAAACCGCTGACGCACACGGTGATCGAAGCCCGCAATTTGTCAACGTTGGCCAAGGAGAAGAAGCTCGTCACGCAGATGGGAAATCAAATTCACGCGGGAGACAACTACCGCCGCGTGGTCGAGTTGATTCAAGCCCGCGCGATTGGCGAAGTGGGTGAAGTGCATGTCTGGGCCGGCGCGGTCTATACCGGCGCGACGTTCACGACTGGAACATCAGCCCCTAAAAATCTCGACTGGAACTTATGGCTGGGACCCGCCGCCGAACGGCCTTATAGCGAGGGCGTGCATCCGTTCAACTGGCGGAAGTTCTGGGACTACGGCACCGGCTCGCTGGGTGATTTTGGTTGTCACTACATGGACCTGCCGCACTGGGCACTCGAACTGCGTGGACCGACGGCCGTCGCAGCAACGGGCACGCCTTACGACCCCGTCAGTTGCCCCGGCTGGTGCATTGCCAAGTACGAATATCCGGCCCGCGGCAAATGGCCCGCCTGCCAGCTCACCTGGTACGACAGCGGCAAGAAGCCAGACATTCTCGCCACGCTCAAACACACCAAGGTCAAACCCGAAACCTGGAACTCTGGCGTGCTGTTTGTCGGCAGCGGGGGAATGCTCCTCTCCAGCTACGGCGATCACTTCCTCTTTCCCGAAGAGAAATTCGCCGATTTCAAACGGCCGGATCAGACGATTGCCAAATCCATCGGCCATCATCGCGAGTGGACGACCGCGATTCGCAACGGCGGCCCGACCACGACCAACTTCGACTACGCCGGCGCCCTGACCGAAGCCGTGCTGCTCGGCACCGTCGCCTATCGCCAGGGCGAGCGAATCGAATGGGACGCCACCAAGCTAAAAATCACGAACGCTCCAGGCGCGGAAAAATGGCTGCACAAGGAATATCGGAAGGGGTGGACGTTATAAGAATTAGTAATCAATCCATCGATCAGGTTATTCCGTTGACTTCTTTTTAGCCGGTGGCTTCAGAGACTGTTCGGCTTTCGTACCTGTCTTGAACCCGCAGGGTTCGTAGCTTCTAGCCCCGGGTTGAGGCGTTAGCCGACACCCGGGGAGAACTGGGATCGATTCAAACGCAAACACAAAGCCCGACAGTCGCTAAAGCCGGTGGCCAAGGTAGGCAATCAAAGCAATCGATTCAACATGACATTCAATGATAGAACACCTACTAACGCTAATGTTCCGCGACTAAGGACTCGACAGCACAAAGTCCAGCAATGGCCTCATCGCGATCCATGAATCGGCAAAGAGGTCCCGAGCTGCCGGCGAGCGAATGACTGGACACGCGTAGTCAAACTGAACTTGAACGGCAAACTGGATGTTGGAGCGTTTATTGATCAGCACGCGGTATAGAGCCTCTGCCCATTCGAGCTGGCGCTTAACGCGGGATGAGCCCTTCGCAAGGCATGTGCGAAGGTCAAGTTCGATGCGTGCATCGACGGAGGGGACTGACCTCTGCGATGCATAGTGCCGCTGCAGCGCGTACATCATGGGCTTCGCCCCATTCGAGCGTTCAATCACGAGCCGCAGTCTCTCTTCAATTTCGCGGATCAATTCCAGAAAACCGTGGAATTTCACTTCCTTCAATTTGGTTCGAAAGCCGCCTGCAATACCATTCGGAACCGTCGCGGCGGCTGTTGCAAAACTGGGGTGAATCGCCATCGTCAAATGCGGGAAGCTGATGAAGGGAAATCCGCGTGCGCAGGCCAATGGAAGAAAATCCCAAACACCGTTGCCTTCGGTGATTGCCGGCCGACGCTCACCCTGAGGATCAACACCGAGCCTTTTCTGCAAATCGGTCCTCAACTGCAGTTCGTCGCCAAGTAGTCGAATTAGCCGTTTCGCGGCTGGATAGGTGTATGGGATCTCTTCGTCAAAGCGCAAACCGTTGAACATCGTAATCGTTCCTCGCACTTCGTATTCAGCGGCAATTGCCTTGGTTTCGAAGATCTCCATGTAGTCCACAAGCTCCCGCGACCATTTTGATCCTTTCATTGCAAACCAAGCGTAGATCTCGCGCCATTGCCTTGCCACGGTGCCAGCGGGGCCAGTCGACGCCGCCTGATCAACAGTCACGGTTACTAATTGCGGGGTGGTGAATCCGGCGCGCTTCAATGTCTGAACATGACGATCCAGTTGCCTGCTCGTCAGCTTGGATTGGATCTTCATTTCAAAAATGACTATCCAAGTGCCATCCGCGGTGTACAAACAGAGGTCGGGCAGGCCGTCTCCCTCACTCTCGTCGCTGCCTGTCCGCGTGCCCGGAATCTGTTGCTCCACGATCTGAATATCTTTAGCGGCGGGAAGTTTGGTAAAGCCGAGCCACTTGAGAAAGGGAATGACTAATTCCGGATCGTTCCGAAGTGTGCAGTAAAGTGCATGGGTCAACCTGTTTTCTGGCTGATTGTATTGGTCGAAGATGTTGCGCATCGACTCGCCTTTGAACTGTTGATAGTTCTCGCAATGAGTAGGTCCGGTACTCCGTCCCTGACAAGATCGACGCTGCCTACTCTACCGGACGGCAGGAGGCAGAAGACAGACCGCATTTATAGCTGATGGGCGCGGGCGCTGCTGCCGGCGGAGTTAGCCGGCGTCGGCTCGCAGCAAGACCGGCTCAAGCCGGAACTCCAACGCAGGGCTCGCTGAAGTATTTCGTTTTTTTATTTAGCGGGACCAGACGTGTCCAGGCGCGCGCATCTAATAGAGTGTCGGTGCGCTCTGTGACAATTTGGGTACGCCTTGAAAAGGTGTTGTTGATCTTATGGGTGTGAGTCCCATCCGGTCGGGTCGTGACGGTCGGTTAGCAATCGGGCGGTGGGGGGAGGTA
>JAYTUF010000700.1:0-4472 GCA_043744755.1 Anatilimnocola sp. | reverse complement strand
CCGGAGGGTCCGCATGGACCGTCGCAGGTCGTTGATCCCACGAAGTTCTCCTGGTCCGATCAAGCGTGGCGAGGTTGCCCGTTGCGTGGTCAGGTTGCTTATGAAATGCACATCGGCACGTTTACGCCCGGCGGAACCTGGAATACGGCGACCGAAAAACTTTCGTACCTGGCCCAAACCGGGATCACGCTGCTCGAACTCATGCCGGTCGCGGAATTCTCCGGTCGGTTTGGTTGGGGATATGACGGTGTCAATTTTTTCGCACCCACGCACCTGTACGGCTCGCCCGACGATTTCCGGCGGTTTGTGAACGAAGCCCATCGGCTGGGGGTGGGCGTTATTCTGGATGTGGTTTACAACCACTTCGGCCCCGATGGCAACTACATCGCCCAGTACTCCGATTTTTATTTCACCAAAAAGTATGACAACGAGTGGGGTGAAGCCCTTAATTTTGATGGCGCGCACAGCGGCCCCGTGCGTGAGTTCATATCGAAGAATGCCGCCTATTGGATTGATGAGTATCATCTCGACGGGCTGCGCCTCGATGCCACACAGCAGATTTTTGATGACTCGCCTCAGCACATCCTGACTCTGGTCGGCAACGAAGTGCGGGCCGCTGCCAAGGGCCGAGCCACGCTGATTGTCAATGAGAACGAACGCCAGGAAGCGCGCCTGGTTCGGCCTATCGCTCGGGGCGGGTGCGGCTTGGATGCAATCTGGAACGACGACTTCCATCACAGCGCCCGCGTCGCCGTGACCGGTCACAACGAAGCGTATTACACGGACTACAAAGGCTGTGCCCAAGAGTTGATTTCGGCCCTTAAGTGGGGCTTTCTCTATCAAGGACAACGCTACAAGTGGCAGCAATCCCGTCGCGGGCATTACGCCCTCGATCTCACGCCGCCGCAGTTTGTCACGTTCATTCAAAACCACGACCAAATCGCCAATTCGGGCAACGGCCACCGGCTGCATCAACTGACCGGCGCTGGGCCCTACAAAGCGATCACTGCCCTGTTACTGCTCGCCCCCAACACGCCGATGCTCTTTCAAGGCCAGGAGTTCGCCGCGAGTTCGCCTTTTCTGTACTTCGCAGATCACAATCCTGATTTGAACAAACTCATTCGTGCCGGGCGACTGAAATTCCTTTGTCAGTTTCCCAGTCTGGCTACGGAGGAGATGCAAGCCATCGTCCCTGAGCCGGGCGCGGAAGAGACGTTCACGCAGTGCAAGCTCGATTGGTCCGAGGTTGAAACCAATCACGAGCTGTATCAACTCCACTGCGATCTACTCCGCTTGCGGCGGGAAGAAACCTGTTTCCGATCACAAGATCGCAATCGCTTCGATGCCGCCGTCTTGAGCAATGATGCGCTGGTCTTACGCTTCTTTGGAGACGAAATCGACGATCGCTTGTTGATCGTGAACTTAGGACGTGACTTGATTCTCGATCCGGCGCCGGAACCACTCCTCGCGCCGCCGCCCGATTGCGAATGGCAGATTCTGTGGTCCAGCGAAGATCCAGATTACGGCGGCCTCGGTACGCCGCCACTGGATACCGAGGAACTCAATTGGCGAATTCCAGCCACGGCCGCGGTGGTTCTCAAGCCGCAGCGATTGGTATCGAAAATGAAGGATTCAAAAGGAGACCGCTGATGGAAAATTGGGTCTTGCGCATGCCCTGGGCCGGCCGCGAAGCGGTGGAACGCGACTCGCTGCTGACTCGCGAATGGCTCGTCACGAACGGTCTGGGCGGTTACGCGTCAGGCACGCTGGGCGGCGTGGCTTCGCGGCGGTATCACGCCCTGCTGATCGCGGCGCTCCCGGCGCCGCTGGGCCGTCGGGTGATGCTCAATCATCTCACCGAGCTGGTGCGCTTGCCCAACCGCGAAAAGTTCCTCATCGGCGGCGAAGAACGCGGCGGCACACTCACCCTGCATGGCAGCGAATGGCTCACCGAGTTTCGCCTCGAACTGGGCTTGCCTGTTTGGCGCTACGAACTGGGCGGATACGTTCTCGAACGCCGCATCCTGCTGCCCCATCATCAAAACACGGTCCACGTCAACTATCGGCTGGTGCGCGGCGAAGGCGCGGTCCGCATCAAGCTCCGCCCGTCGATTCACTTCCGCCCGCACGAAGCGCCGGTCAATCATCCCCACTCCGGCGCTTGTCCGGTTAGTTTTCAGGATGGGCGACTGGAACTGACTTCGCCCGAACCACTGCCGCCGCTGCGGATGCAAGTGCTGGGAGCGAACGTCGCCTGCACGCTGGAAGGGACGCACCTGCCCAACGTCATTTACCGCGTGGAAGAAAGCCGCGGCTATGAAGCATTGGGTCAGCTCTGGAGCCCTGGTTACTTCCGCGCCGACCTGACCGCGGAACAACCCGTGACGCTGATCGCTTCCACCGAATCGTGGGACACGGTGCGGGCTTTGTCGCCCGCGCAAGCCCAAGAATATGAAGCGAGTCGCCGCAATCAATTGCTGAAGATCGCCCACCCGTCACTCCGCACGGGACCCGCCAGCGAATTGACGCTGGCCGCCGATCAGTTTCTCATCACGCCTGCCGGCCGCGTCGAAGAAGCTGCCCGCTCCAAGGCTGCCGGCGATGAAGTCCGCACCGTGATTGCCGGCTATCACTGGTTCACCGACTGGGGACGCGACACCATGATCAGCCTGGAAGGGCTGACGCTTTCAACGGGCCGTCATACCGAAGCGGGTTACATCCTGCGGACGTTCGGCCAGTACGTGCGCGACGGCCTGATTCCGAATATGTTTCCCGAAGGCGAGAACCAGGGACTCTATCACACGGCCGATGCCACCCTCTGGTTCTTTCACGCGGTCAGCCGCTATGTGTCGGCGACCGGCGACCGCAACACCCTGCGGCTGCTGCTCCCGAAGCTGATTGACATCGTCGAACATCATCAACGCGGCACGCGGTTCGGCATCGGCGTCGATCCCGCCGATGGCCTGCTCCGGCAGGGCGAGGCCGGCTATCAACTCACCTGGATGGACGCCAAAGTGGGCGACTGGGTCGTCACACCCCGCCGCGGCAAAGCCGTCGAGATCAATGCCCTCTGGTACAACGCGCTGCGATTGCTCGAAAACTGGGTTCGCGAAGAGCAAGGTCCCGACGCGGCGAAGCCTTTGAGCGAGCAAGCTGAGCGGGTCAAGCTCGCGTTTAACAAACGATTTTGGTACGCCCAGGGCAATTACCTGTACGACGTGATCGATGGCGAACATGGCGATGATGCAGCGCTCAGGCCGAATCAGTTGCTCACATTTTCGCTGGAATATCCGGTGCTCGATCACGCGCACTGGGAAAGCGTGCTGAACATCGTCCGCGAGCAATTGCTCACGCCCGTCGGTCTGCGGTCCCTCTCCGCCGGTCATGCGGATTACAAGCCGAAATACTTCGGCGATCTGCGGGCCCGCGATGCGGCCTATCATCAGGGCACCGTTTGGGGCTGGCTCATCGGCCCTTTCATCGACGCCTGGCTGGCCGTGCATCCGGAAGACCGCGTCGGCGCGCGGCGATTCTTGGAAGGCTTTGTCGATCACTTAGGCGAAGCCTGCCTGGGCTCGATCAGCGAAGTCTTCGATGCCGAGTCACCCTTCACTCCCCGCGGTTGCATTGCCCAGGCCTGGAGCGTCGCTGAGTTTCTCCGCTGCTGGATTCGAACTTCGGGGTGACTCAAGCCTGAAGCGCCAGCGAAGGAGTACACCGCAATTCCTTCGCTGGCGCTTCAGGCTTGTGCCGGCCCTTGCCGCGCAGCACTATCTGGCCGATGCTCATGGCAGTGAATTGAATCGGCAACATTGAGGCGGGCACGATTAGCAATGAAAGTGGTGCGAATCGCAAACGGCGCGGGCTTTCTGGGCGATCGCATCACCGCGCCCAGACGCTTGGTTGAATCGGCGACGGTCGATTATTTGACGATCGAGCACCTGGCCGAGCTCACCATGTCGATCCTCGCCCGCCAGCGCGAGAAAAATCCGCAGGCAGGTTACGCCGAAGATTTTGTTGAGATCATGCAGAGCTTATGCGCTGCGCTTCGTCAGCAGCCGCAGTTGAAGATTATCGCTAATTCCGGCGGCATGAACCCCTTATCGTGCGCGGCCGCAGTGGCCCAGGTGCTGACGCGTGCAAACTTAACCGGCGTTCCCATCGGCGTTGTTACCGGCGATGATCTGCTGCCGCAGCTCGATACGATCCTGGCCAGCGGTTGCGAACTCAACAATCTCGAGACTGGCGAACCTCTGGCCACACTCGGGCCGCGCGAACGAATCGTCAGCGCGAATGCTTATCTGGGCGCACAACCCATTGTCGAAGCGCTGGCCGGCGGCGCGCGGATTGTGATTACGGGACGGGTTGCCGATGCTTCGCTGACGGTTGCGCCGCTCGTGCATGAGTTCGGCTGGCAATGGAACGACACGGCAAAGATCGCCGCCGCCACGGTCGCTGGGCATTTAATCGAA
>JAYTUF010000699.1:0-4483 GCA_043744755.1 Anatilimnocola sp. | reverse complement strand
GCCGAAGGATATTGAGCTGGTGCCCGGCTTTATGTGGATCACCGAATACGAGATCTACTCCAAGCGGTTTGGGGAGCGCTGCCTGAAGACGGTCGTGATCTACCTGGCCCGGCTCATCAACCCCGTCAAGATCAAGCTGACGGAGCATCCGGCCTTTGAATGGGTGCCGTGGAATCCGCCACATCGAATTCAAGCCCAAACGATTGATCCGTTGCTCGCGGCGGTGGAAGCGTTCGGGCCGTGGTGACAATTGACAAGGCGACAAGAAACAAATGAGGGGATGACAAACCTTCCCGGTCTGCCATCCCCTCCCAGCGGGTATCCACCCGTATGTTGAATTTGGCTGCTTAGTTCGCCGCCACTCCGTCCAAGATCGGGGCCAGCCGGGCTTCTTGCGACAGGCCGTTCAGGAAGTTCTGAGCGGCCGTGTATTCCTGCGGGCTGAACCACTTCTCGTCGCTCTTCAGATAGCTCTTGAGCACGTCCCGCATGTGCGAGCTGGTCGAGTGTACCTGTTGAAAGAAGGGAGAGTTCACACCGAACTCGCCGGCCGAGCGGCGAGCGAACAAATCGTCCAAAAGCAGGCGCTGGCGGTCAAAGACCTGGGCCTGCAGGACAGCGGGCCATTGCAGGCTGCCGGAATCAACGTTGTACTCGCGGCGAGACAAGCGTTCGGGCTGTTCCTGTTGGTTCCACTGATCCAGTTTTTGCTTGGACAAAGGCTGCGGAATATTTTGAGCGCGGTATTCCGCGTTGATTTGCTTGACTTTGAAATAGGTGGCCACCCGCAGTTGGCGGTTCTCGAGCTCCTTGGTGTAACCTTCCTGAGCCCGCACATAGGCATCGGCCGTCAACTGGTTGTAAAGTCCTTGGGCATGCAGCAGGCGAGCCTGGCCGGTCAATACGCCTTCTTCGTAGGTCGAAGCATGGCGATAGGCGAACCAAGGATTAGCTGAGGCCTGAGGAGGTGTCGCACTGGCGGGGCCAAACGTTTGGGCGCTCGCCGCTGAAATTGAAACCAAGCTCAGAACCGCCGCCGCTGTGAGTTTGAAACATCGAGTCATTGCAGGTCCCCGTGGTTAGTGTTGTGCGAATCCTTTCGACCTCAGACTTTCTCTGGGGCGTCCCTAACGCACGCTGGGTGCCAATCGATTTCTGGAGCGAAAAGTCGAGTCGTAAATCGCTGGCAATGAAACAGTTGCGATCATAAGAGTCTTTTTTCAGGCAGCATCCGGAGACGTCGGAAGTGTCTCACTTTGTGAGACGCGTCTCGTTTTGAGCCGAAGAAGTCCTGTAGCGGCCCAAGAAAAAAATGAGGGGACGGCGAAACCTTCCCGGTTTGCCGTCCCCTCCCAGCGGGTTCACTTTCAAGGTCCATCCATCTTCATGTCGCCACGTTCGCTTGCGACGTGTTGATATTCTAATTCGCAACCAATCCATCCAAATCGGGTGCCAGCCGCGCTTCGTGCGTCAGGCTGTTCAAAAAGTTCTGGGCGGCGATGTATTCCTGATCCGTGAAGAACTTTTCCTGATTGCGAAGGTAAGCCTTCAAGGTTTCTTTCATCGCAGTCGCGTCTTGCTGCACCATCCGATAGAAATCCGAGGTTACACCGAATTCACTCGCGGTGCGGCGAGCAAACAAAGCTTCGAGTTCATAGCGATGGGCGTCGAACAAGGAGATTTGCAGCACAGCGGGCCATTGCACGCGACCTGAATCGGAATTGTATTCGCGCTTCGTGAGCCGCATGGGTAGCTCCTGTCGATTCCATTCATCCAGCTTTTCCTTCGACAATGGCGGAGGGGCCATCTCGGCACGGTAACTCGCGTTGATCCGCTTCAAGTCAAAGTACGCCTTCAGGCCATTGCGATAGTTGTCTTGATACAAGGCACGGGCCTGTTCGCGGAGTAGCAACGCTGCCGCAGTGTTACGGTTGTATTCACCCGCACCTTGCAACAACCGCCCTTGGCCACTCAGGATGCCTTCGGCTTCGGTGGAAGCATGGCTGCGGAACGAGTAACCGCCGTCGATGTAGCCCGGGCCCACGGATGTCTCGCAAGGCGCAAGCACCACCGGCGTTTGAGCACCAGCTGTCGAATACGACGCGACACCAAGCAGGACCACCAGCGAATATTGCCAGATGCGTTTCATGACTTTTCCCCGTGTAGAATTGCGAATGAATCCGTTCGTAACTGATTCGGTATCGAGAAATAATCGATTGCAATGTCCATGCCAAAACGGGGCGTGGCAGGTATCGGATCGCGTCGTAAGTGGTCATAATCACGGGGTTTAGAGACCCTTATGAAGATTCTGTAGTGAACGTAAAGTATTGGCAAAGCACTACAAACTACCTCTTTCGCGGCAGCACGGGGGGCATCCATCGGCCCCCTGATGATTGCGGAACGAGCAAGGTGACCCTCGAATGAAAGCACCAAAATCCAAGTCGCGCGAGCCTGGAGACATTGGCAATGCCGAACTTTCTTTCGCTGAGCAAGTCGCGCTCATCGAGCAAGGCGGCGGCCTGGCAGCGATCGAGCGACAACATGCGAAGGGTCGTGGCACCGCCCGCGAACGGATCGCGCTGTTGCTCGATACTGATGCCCCTTGGTTGGAGATTGGGATCTGGGCCGCGTTCGAGATGTATGCCGACTGGGGTGGAGCGCCTGCGGCGGGTGTCATCTGCGGCATTGGCTCGATCAACGGTCGGCGGCACATGGTGATTGCTAACGATGCCACCGTGAAAGCCGGCGCCTTTTTTCCCATGACCGCGAAGAAGGTGCTTCGCGCGCAGAAGATCGCGTTTCTCAATCGGCTGCCACTCGTTTATCTGGTTGATTCCGCCGGCGTGTTTCTGCCGCTGCAGGAAGATGTCTTTCCCGACGAAGATGACTTCGGCCGCATCTTTCGCAACAACGCGGTGATCTCCGCCGCGGGCATTCCTCAATATGCGGCCATCCTCGGCAACTGCGTCGCGGGGGGCGGTTACCTTCCAGTCCTGTGCGACAAACTGCTGATGACCGAAGGCTCGGGGCTGTATCTCGCGGGGCCAGCCCTGGTGAAGAGCGCTATTGGGCAAGATGTTTCCAGCGAAGAACTCGGCGGAGCGCTGATGCACGCGGCCGTCAGCGGAACCATTGATTACCGCGAGAAGACGGAGGCGGATTGCTTGAACCGGCTGCGCGATTTGATTGGGCTGTTGCCTGTGGATCCGTCAGTTCCAATGCCGCCGTTCTCCCGCATTGACGCGAAAGTGCCGACGCAAAACGTGAACGTGCTGGAAGAGTTCGCGTCGGGCGAACGGCGCGGCACGGGCGATGTTCGCGACTTACTCGCGGCGCTGCTCGATGCCAACACCTTCGACGAATTTAAGGCCGACTTTGGGCAGACGCTGGTTTGCGGCACCGCGCGGCTGGGCGGGTTTCCCGTCGGCATCGTCGCGAATCAATCACATCGCATCAAAACCGCCCGCGGCGAGTTTCAGTTCGGCGGCGTGCTCTACGTCGATTCCGCCGAGAAAGCCGCTCGGTTCGTGATGAATTGCAACCAGGATCAGGTTCCGCTGTTGTTTCTACAAGACGTCAATGGCTTCATGGTTGGCCGCGACAGTGAACGGTCAGGAATCATCAAAGCGGGCGCGAAACTCGTCTCCGCGGTGAGCAACAGCCGCGTGCCGAAGTTGACACTGATCACGGGCGGCTCGTACGGTGCCGGCAACTACGCCCTCTGTGGCAAGGCCTTTGATCCGCGGTTCATCTTCGCCTGGCCCAATGCCCGCTGTGCCGTGATGGGGGCGCAGCAGGCAACGAAGACCCTGCTCGACGTGATGGTCGCCAGTCTGAAGAAGCAAGGGCACGCGGCCGATGCTGACGAACTCGAACAACTTCGCACGCAAGTCGCCGGCGATTACGAACGGCAAACCGACGTCCGCTATGCCGCCGCCCGCTTGTGGGTCGATGCCATCATCCGGCCGAACGAAACCCGCAGCGTGTTGATTCAAGCCCTGGAGGTTGTCACGCGAGTTGCCACGGTGGAGCCTTTCCGGCTGGGCGTCTTTCAGGTCTGAGCCTCCGACAATGAACTACCTCGCCCACGGCCGGCTCTTCACACACGATCCGTATTTTCTAGCCGGCACCGCTGCGCCCGATTGGCTCAGCGTGATCGATCGCCGGATGCGACTGCGCTCGAAGACGGTGGTGCATCACATCAATGACGCCGATCCGCAGCGGGCCGCTTTTGCGCGGGGAGTGATGCAGCATCATGCCGACGACGATTGGTTCCATCAGCAGCGCGCGTTTGTCGAGCTTAGTCTGCAGTTCACGCTGCAGATTCGCGACCTGCTCGCCCCCGACGATGGCTTCCGCCCCAGTTTCGTCGGCCACATTCTGGTCGAACTGCTGCTCGATGCCTGCTTGGATGAAGATGATCCGGAACTGCTCAAGCACTACTACGCCGCGATGCAGCAACTGGACCCCGCGCGCATCCAGC
>JAYTUF010000698.1:0-4491 GCA_043744755.1 Anatilimnocola sp. | reverse complement strand
GCTGAAATCGCGAAGCAGGGTCAGGGAATCGCTGGCCATCGATCAAATACCAGTAATGGGCACCATCGCCGGCGGTCGCGACCGTGCCAGAGAAGTAGCCATCGGCTTCCGCTTGCAGGGCGATTGGCTCCGCTGAGTCGCGCAGCAAGACAGCCATTGCCTGGCACTTGGGTGCCCAGGTACGGAAGTGGGTTCCGCCGGCAGAGAGCGCTTCGGCACCGATGGGCAGGCGTCGGCTGACAGGCATAACGACTTCCTTGAAATCCTTTCGAATAACTAACTTTACGCAACTAGTTTTTATCCAACTTAGCAAGAACCGCGCCGCGAAAGTTCCGCGAGGCAGGAGCGCAAGAAAAACGGCCAGGCGCGATTGCTCACGCCCAGCCGCGAGGAGATGACTCGGTGTGCGGTATTCGGCGAGTAACCGACCGCGGCGAACCTGCCATTACGCAACTTCAATCAGATCGACGACGCCTTCCACTTCTTTGAAAGACTTCACATCATGCAGCCAAAGCTGCCGCTGATAAAAGGACGCGGCCCGGCCACGCAACGTCGCCACCTTTTCGCTCACTTCGATTGACAATCGGCGATCCGCTATGCGGTGTTTCGACACGATATGGGAGCGAATTCGTTGGGCCAACAGATCGTCCGAGAGGTCAATTTGTGGAGACAGGTCCATCGACAAACTTGACATGCATGCACCTTTCCCTAGGGGATGTAGAGATAAGACTTCCCAGTGAACCGGTTCGTCTAAAAGCATCTGCAAATTCCAGGCCGGGGTCGTAAGTCGTGATTTGTGGGCTATTGAGCTACTCCTGACCAGCAAAGCTGGTTGCTACGCGACCAGTCTGGTTATTTGGGTGACAGTAAGTAAAGTCGAGAGGCCCTGAGGCGGCTGAACGACGCCGCAGGTGGCCAATGGATGATCAGCCGTCTCATTGTTCGCCCGCCAATCCCAATTTGAGAGGAACACGGCGGTTATCAGGTTCTTCGAACGGCCGCCCAGGGAATATTCAGAATGAGGCGACGAATTACGTAACCCTCATCATTTCTTCACTTTGCGCAATCAGGATGATTCCCAACTTGGCTAGTGAATGTCAACGGCCAGAGTGTCCGGCGCGGCAGTTGCTTTCTAGGGGCCGCATTACCACCGGCAACCACAGAATTGCCGGAACCAAGAAACCCTTTTTCCAAATCGTTTGCCAAGGAAGTCGTCCGATGGTCAGCCAAGTCAATAAGTCGCGTCACACTGCTCCCCTGCCCGAACCCACGACCGGTTCCATTCGCAACATGACCGCTTGCATCCGCAATCAATGGTCGCGGGACGAGCAGATCGACCGTAAGCACCAAGCCTATTTGTTCCAACAGCAACTGCTGCGGGCTTGCGGTTTGGTGCCCAATGGCGGCTTGGAAGACGTGATCACGGTCGCTCGCTAGACGACGATTGACCACTACCAACGAAAGTCGCCATGCGCTATCTGGCCTTGGCCGCCGATTACGACGGCACGCTTGCTCACCACGGGAAGGTTTCAGCGACCACCGTGGACGCTCTCAAGCGACTCAAGGATTCCGGCCGCAAGCTGTTCATGGTCACGGGCCGCGAACTGGAAGATCTGTTTAAGACTTTTGACCACGCGGAACTATTCGATCGTATTATCGCCGAGAACGGCGCGCTGCTTTACAATCCGGCGACGCATGAAGAAACAATTCTCGCCGAACCGCCGCCACCGCAATTCGTCGAAACGCTCTTCTCGCGGGGCGTCGTTCGCATTTCGGTCGGCCGGGTGATCGTGGCCACCTGGGAACCGCATCAGCAAGAGGTTCTGGAAACAATTCAGAACCTGGGGCTGGAACTGCAGGTGATTTTTAACAAGGGAGCAGTCATGGTGCTCCCTTCCGGCGTTAATAAGGCCACCGGATTGATTGCCGGCCTTTTGCAATTGGGTCTTTCGCCTCACAACTGCGTGGCCATTGGCGATGCTGAAAACGACCACACGTTTTTAGCCGCAAGTGAATGCGGCGTCGCGGTTTCCAATGCTTTGGAAGCTCTCAAAGATCGCGCTGATCTGGTGACCGCGACGGACCACGGCTTTGGGGTGGAAGAACTCATCGATCGCCTGCTCGCTGATGACCTGGCTTCGCTTAACGACAAGCTCACGCGTCACGCGATTCTAGTCGGGAAGACTGCGGCAGGCGTTGAGCGCCGGCTGGACCCGTTCGGTGTTAACTTGCTTATCGCCGGCTCTTCGGCCAGTGGTAAATCAACCGTCACCACCGGCCTGCTCGAACGACTCCACGCGAAGGGGTATCAATTCCTGATTGTCGATCCGGAAGGTGACTATTCGACGCTCATCGGGGCCTCCGTTCTTGGCGATGTGACCCGCGCGCCCCTGATTGAAGAGGTGCTCGATCAACTCAAAAACCCCGCCAACAACGTCGTCGTGAACCTGCTCGGCATTCCGCTGGAACAACGACCGGCATTTTTCGATGCCCTGCATCCCCGCCTGCAGGCGATGCGAGTGGCCAAGGGGCGGCCGCACTGGATTCTGGTCGATGAAGCTCATCACTTGCTGCACGCCCGGTGGAAACCGGCCGAACAAACGCACTCCGGCCAGACCATGGGGATGACGCTCATCACCGTGCATCCCGAGAGTGTTTCGCGAACCGCTTTGGAGCGGGTGAATGCGGCGATTGTCCTGGGAGAGCGACCGGATAAAACCCTGCACGCCTTTTGCACCGCCGCTGGCCACGCTTTGCCGCTCGCGCCTGCCGAGACGCTCAGTCGGGGAGATGTTCTGCTCTGGGAAATCGCGCAGCAAGATGTCGCCGTGGTCCATACCGATCCACCCAAGACTGAGCGGCGGCGGCATTCGCGTAAATATGCGGAGGGAAATCTGGGACCGGAACGCAGCTTCTATTTCCGCGGACCGGAGAAGAAGCTCAAGTTGAAGGCTCAGAACCTGATGCTGTTTGTGCAGTTGGCGGAAGGACTTGACGATGAAACCTGGCTGTTCCATTTGCAGCAGGGAGATTACTCGAACTGGTTCCGCGCAGGAATCAAGGACGATGACCTGGCCGCCGATGCCGAAAAGATTGAGGCGTCTGAATTTTCCGCCGCGGAAAGCCGCGCTGCGATCGAGGCCGCGATTTCCAGCCGTTACACCTTACCGGCGGATCAGGCCAGCGGGCACGATGAGACGCCCGTGAAATAGTCGTTTAGGCCGCTTGGCGTGTGGTCGAGCGCTGCTCATCGCTCCAATCGCCCAAGGTTTGCAGACGCAAACCTTGTTGATCTCGTAACTCCGCCAATTCTTCTACTAACGTGGCCAGGCGATCCAATCCGCGCGGACCGGCGGCGCATAGTTGCTGGGCATCAATGCCCAAATGGCAGGTTGCCGAATCGGGGAACAGGCAGCTTCTCTGGTTACGGTGACAACGGGCCGCCAGTTGCGATTCCCCCTCCCACCATGACCACCAGCGAGGCAATGCCAACCGCTGCACTTGCTCGGCAACCGTTAGCCCCTTGGCCAGACCCGCCAAGGACACCGGCCGCAGCACTTCGTGACCGATGGGCTGCCGAATAGTCCGGATGCCCAGTTCCAGCAACGGCAACCCATTGGCGAAGCTCGATTCATTATGCAAAACGAGCGTGCGAATGGTGATCTGCCGGGCTGCCGCACCCGAAATGCGGCGGGCCAGTTCGCGATTTGACCGTGAACCACCCGCGCCCCAGCCCAACCAACTGCGATCGCCCAGGACCGCCAACTCATGCGACTCAGGCGAAGCCAGAATGGCCTCGGTGGCCGCCGAGCGAGCCGGATCGGCCACTGCCCAGGTCGCGGCAATATGATGGCTATCGAGCAACGAAACTAACTCGGGCGTCAGTTCGTCCAGCCACCGCAACTGGGCCGCTTGAGCCCTGCCGATTTCCAGTTCCAGATCGATCGATAAGGTAATTGAACTCGTCAGCGAACTGGTCTTCACAGCAAACATTCGGCTCACACTTTCCACAAGCAACCGGCAGGTCAGTACCAATTCAATCGGCGCAAGCAGTGCCACAAATCGAATCGAGAACCGCGCGCTGGTTGCCGTCGCTATGTTGAGTAAATCAGACGGGCGGGGAAGCAGTTGGGAAGTCAGGAAGCCAAGACGACTCACTCCCTCTCCTCGGTACTCGCGGTACTCCGCGGAGCGACAGGGAGAGGATTGGGGTGAGGGGTTGATCCGCAACGAGTTTCTAATTCCTGACCACCCAATCTCCTGACCTCCTGACCTCTGACCTCTGACCTCCTGACCTCCTGATCCCTGACGTCCTGACTCCTAACTCCTAACTCCTGAACCCCGTTCTTCTCCAAAAACGCAAAAAATCCGCGCGGTGTTTTCCGCTCTGAACTGCTATAATCAACGCCGGTAAATCTGTGTTAGTGGTTAGGTGGCCGTCGTTCCTACCCCGAGGAGCCATGCGGTGTCGAATTCCAGGCTCTCCGATAG
>JAYTUF010000697.1:0-4496 GCA_043744755.1 Anatilimnocola sp. | reverse complement strand
GTCCTTCACGCCGACCGGGCGGTCGCTGACTTTGACCCCTTCCTTGTCCGTCGCGCCTATTACTTGCCCCGGCTTCACGCCGCCGCCGCTGAAGCCGCAGAGCCAGCCGTCGCTGTAATGATCGCGACCGCCATCGGCATCGAACTTGGGCGTGCGGCAGAACTCGCCCATCCAGACGACGAGCGTGTTGTCGAGCATGCCGCGGTCGGACAGGTCAGTGAGCAGCGTAGCGTAGCCGGCATCGGTTTCGGCAGCCAAGAGCGGGTTCTCTTTGAAGCCCCGCTTGTGCGTGTCCCAGCCTTGATCGCCAAAGCTGCCGCCGTTGATAACTTCGACAAAGCTCACGCCCGTCTCGACCAGCCGGCGGGCGAGCAAGCAACCCTGGCCGAAATAATTTCGGCCATAGGCATCGCGAAGTTTTTCCGGTTCATCATCGAGCCGGAAGGACTTGAGCAGCGGGCTGAGGACAAATCGACTGGTCCGCTTGTAGATTTCCTGCTGTTCGCGGGCCGCCTTCGCGGAGCCGGCGTCGGCGAATTGTTGATCGAGCTCCGCAGCGAGCGCCAACCTCCGCTGCAGCACTTCGGGCGAGACGCGGGGCAGCACATCTTCGGGCAGCGTGCCGGCTGTATCGATCTTGAACGATTCAAACCGCGTCCCCAACACGCCGCTGTTCACGTCGCGGGTCTTGATCCGCGGCTTGCCGATGCGGACGAAAGCGGGGAGTTCAAAGTCGGCGTTGTAACGATCGCGGGCGACGACGGAACCCCAGGTGGGATAGTTGATCGTCGGCGTGATGGGATAGCCGGTGCGAACGAGCTTGATCGCACGGAAGTGATCCCGCTCGTTGCTTTGCATGCTGCGGATCAGGGCGATCTTGTCCATCACCTGCGCGGTCTTGGGCCAGTATTCGGCGAACTCGACGCCCGGCACATTGGTGTTGATGGCCTTGGCCGGTCCTTGAAACTGCGAACCGATTTTGGGATTGAACGTTTCAAACTGGCTCGGCCCGCCATCCATCCACAGCAAGATCATCCGCTTGCCGGACTTGCGAACCTCTTCAGCCTTGGCGAGCAGCATGTCGCGCCAGGAAAGCGTGAGCGCGCCGGCGCCCATGCCGGCGGTCATTTGACCTAAGAAGCCGCGGCGGGATGTGATGCCGTGACGATCGGTTTGGAGGTTAACGAAGGAACGGAGCATGGGATTATCCTTGCCGAACTAGTTTAGCGCTGTGTCGGTTATGGTTTTGACCAGTCTTCGACTTTTAGGCCTGGGACAACAATGAAATCACGGACGTTTCGGGTAACTACGGTCGCGTTATTCTCGAGTGCGATGGCAGCGATGCGGAGGTCATTGCCACCTACATTGAGCCTGGCTTTCGAAAGTCCTTGAAATCGGTAAATAGCATTTTCACTAAATCGCAGAATTGGAATTCCCGCCAGGACGGTAACTGCGTTTGCCAACTCGTCGTAACCCAGCGCCAACTGCCGCGGAGTCTTCGCCTTGCGGATCATTGAGTACCAACCACTCAACGCTTCCTCGACAACAATGACGGGAATCGCAATATCTTTGGGAGGATGGCTCGCAAATCGGGCCAACACGGCCGCATGTCCCTTTTCGTAAAGTGAGAGCGTATCCGAATCCAGCAGAAACAGACTCATGACCGTTTTTCGTATTCAATGCCGTCTTCAATGTCGCGTTGGCGTCGATACTCCTCCACGGCCGCGCGCCACTCATCAACCAGGGGATTATCCTTGAGACGGCCCGCCATTTTTAACCAAGGATTCTCGGCTTCCGCGCCGACCTCGATCATCACGACGTCCTTCCCACGTTCCAGCTGCCTATTCAATTCGTCGCGGACCTTCGCCACCGCTTCCTCGCGGGTACTTCCTTCGGCGACGACCATGAATGGCGAACCGCTTGCGGCGCGGAAGCCGCCCAAGGGAATCGGTTCAATTGCTACAGGGATCTGCATGGCTTAGCTCATCCAATTGTTCTTACCGTCGCGACAAAAACTCCGCCGAATTAATCATACTCCACAGCAAGTCTTCGTAACCGGACTTGCGCTCGCCAACTTTGCCCAGGTGCGCGCGGGCGATCTGGATTTCTTTCTCAGTCGGCTTGCGGGCGAGGACGGCTTGATACAGCCGGCCGATCGCTTTCGCGTCATCGGCTTCCTCCGACACGATCCGAGCGAGCACGGTGTTGCTGCTGGGCGAGGCATCGATCTGCTTTTGAATCTGGTCGTTGTTCATCAGAAACATCGCCTGCTGCATCGTGCGGGCGACGTTCTGGGCTTCGGACGAGGGATCGAAACCAAAGGCCTCGTTCACGAGGTCTTGCGTGCTCTTCGGCGGTGGCGGGAAGCGAACGCCTTCCGGCACCGGCGCTGGGGGCGGCGTGAAATTCGGCAACTCGATGCCGGCCTTCAGCGAGGCAAAGACCTCATCGCCGCGCAGGCGACCGGCGGAAACGACCGAAAACGGTTTCGTTTCGTTCGGCTGCGGATCGCGGAGTGGACGTTGATAGGACTTGCTGTTCACGATCACGCGAAAGACTTCTTTGATATCGAACTGCGTGGCCACGAAGTGTTCGGCGAGCGCCACATGCACTGCGGGCAGCACGCTGTCGGCCAGATCGCCGATTTCATCGACCGGTTCGCAGAAACCGCGGCCCATCAGGCGAGCCCAGACGCGATTGGTGAAGGCTTTGGCGAACCAAGGATTCTCGGCAGCCACGATCCAGCGGGCGAGTTCGGTCCGGCGGAGAATATCGCTTTGCCCCGGTTCCAGCTTCCGCGATGAGAAGGCAATCGGCTGCATTTCTTTGTTCGACTCGGGCATCTTATGTTCGCCGGCAGCTTTGCTGGAAACCACAATCTGGCTGCTGTCGTTCCAAGGCAACTTCGTCTGCACGCGAACGAAGAACGCAGCGACGTGATGGAAGGTTTCTTGCGGCATGTCAATGAACTTGTGATCGTGGCATTCCGCACATTGAATTTGCGTCGAGAGGAACACGCGGGTCGTTTCCGACGCCAGTCGCGACTTGTCCCCTTGATGAAAACCGACATAGGTCGCGGCCGGATTCTCGCCCACGGTGCCGCTGGCGGTGATGATCCGGTAAGTCATCTCGTCCCAGCCGGTGTTCTTGTTGAACTCTTCCGCCAGCCAGGTTTTGAACGGGCGATAATTGAGGAACGTGAGCTCCGGCTGCGGCGTCCGATAGCTGACCACATCGCTGAAGTAATCGGCCCAGTTCGCGCCGAATTCGTTGGAAGCGAGCAACTTCTCAACAACCGCCGCTCGCTTGTCCTTCGCTTCCTCGGCGAGGAACATCGACATTTCGATCGTCGTTGGCTGACGACCTATGAGGTCGAGCGAAACGCGGCGGAGGAAGGCTTCGTCGCTGGAGAGGGTCGCATTCAATATGCCGCCCAGATGCTTTTCCATGGCCGCGTCGAGCTGCGCGTGACTGAGGCGATTGGCAACCTTCGCGGGCTTTTGTCGTTCAAAGGCGGGCGCGACTTCCGCAACCACCTTCGGCGGATCATTCTTCTCCACCAGCGGCTTCATGGGTTTGGCGGGTGTGTTCGGATCGGGCTTCAAAGCGGCCAGCAACTTTGGCGGCTGGTTCTTCTCGGCTTCGGCTTTCAGCTTGGTCCATTGATCGGTCGTAAGCAGCGCGATGGCATCGACAATCACGACGCCCTTTTTATTGTCTTCGGCCGAGACCACCAACTGGGCTGGCCCCGCATCGAAGCTGAATTCACCCAGGTATTGAAAACTCCAGGCCCCTTCCGGCACCCGCTGTTGATTAACGATGTAGTCCTTCTCCGTGTCGCCGCTGCGAACAGCCACCTTGGCCGAAGTGGTGCGATTGACACCGGGAGCATACGAGAATAACACCTGATACTGGCCCGCTTCGGCGACCTCGAAACTGAAAGTGGCCCGGTTCGCAGCTCCTCCCGCGCTATACAGATAGCCTTCGCCGACAAACGGCTTGGTATGCACCGAGCGGGTCCAGGTCCCTTCGTATTTGGCGGCCGTATCGTCGAACACGATTCCCGGCAGTTTAGCGGGATCGATGGCCACCCCTTCGGCAGCTTTCGCAATTGAACCAATGCCGGAAAGCAAGGAACCGATCACAACCAACAAGAGAGCTTGCTTCACGTCTATCATCTCCGTGAAAACGGCGGGCAACAGGCAGCGAGCGAATGCGAGAAATGCAGACGGCAGCCTGGGGTGGGCGGGGGAGAATCGTCAAGTTCTTAGTGTACGTGAATCGGCGGGCGGTGGTCAATTAAAAGTGAGTGCGGATTTTGTAGCCAGGCGCGAGAGGCGGTAGGCGCGGGTCGAGGCGAATACCGAGGCAAATGCACCAGCCTCGGCGAATGTGCCGCTCGAAATTCTCAAACTTGTTGATGCGGTGGCGCGAATTGCCCATAGCGGTTGGCCTCAAAGCGGGCTTTCACGCTCGGACGGGTGAGGACGATGATC
>JAYTUF010000696.1:0-4500 GCA_043744755.1 Anatilimnocola sp. | reverse complement strand
TTTCATCATAAGGATTCGGCAGCTTGCGATAGTCGGCCGGCTGCTTCACAAATAGCGTTTGCGTGGTTGGCGCGGTTCGTTGCAAGCGAGTCGCCGTGCCCTCGCGATAACGCTCGTTCACTTCTTTCTCGGGCAGTCCCGCCTCCTTCAGATCGGTTTTGAACTTGGCGAGATAGTCGGTGTTCACGTTAGGAATCTTGAGCACTCCCAGTCGTTCGAGCGCGCGGAACTGATGCTCGACCACGCCGTCGCCGTAGTCATGCTCTTTGTTCATCTGCTGCTCGCTCAGCCCCAGCACAAACGTCGCCGCCCGGCTGTGGCAGACCATGCACTCCGTCCGGCTGGGAAAACGCCACGCCTGTTGCTTCAGCCCGGTCGGATACTCGCGCGAACGGGGCACGCGGACTTCGTAGACTTGATCGGCTCCGTCGGCTGAAACAAGCTCCGCATCGGTCTGCTCTTCATTCCAGCGATACGTATACCCGGCCCATTCCCCCTGCTGCTTGACCATGAACCGCGTCTCGATCCACCGCCGCGAAGCCGGATCGCCGGCCGTGGTCTCGAGCGCGAACGATTTCACCAACACAGCATCATCGGGCAGTTTCCAGCTCTTGCTGGTGTTGAATTCAATCTTCATGTCCCGCCCTTCAATGGCGGGAATCGCAATGAAGCGTTCTTTGTGTGAGCCATCGGACCACAGCGGCGAATTGACGGAGTAAGGAATCACGCCGTCAGCCATCGCGTGTTTTGCCACGTTCAAAAACAGACCGCTCTCGCTCAATTTCCGCGGGAACACCGGCGCGACCGCATCCGGCGGCACGGGTTCGAGATGATACATGCCCCCTTCGCCGTTGTTGCGATGATCGAGCACCAGCAGTTCGCCGTGGCGATCAAGCGCGAAGCCCGTGATGTTGAACGAAGTATCCGCCAGCAACTTGTGCCAGGTCACCTGTTTGCCGTCGTGCTTGATGCCCCAGATGCGACCGGTCGAGTGATCGCCATAGACATACGCCCCCGCCAGGCCGGGCAACTTGCTGCCGTGATAAACCACGCCGCCGGTCAGCGAGCGGGCTTCGTTGTGATGATGTTCAGCGGTCGGCTTCACATGCGGATCGGGCCCTTGCTTCCGTTCGGCATAAAAGAGGTGACCGCCTTCGTAAACGCTCCAGCCATAGTTGTCGCGCGGGCGAACGAAATAGACCTGCTCCCACAAATCCTGGCCGTTGTTGCCAACCCAGATGTGCCCCGTCTTCGGATCGCAAGTGATCCGCCACGGATTTCGCAGGCCATACGCATAAGTTTCCGGACGAAAGGTTTCGTTGCCAACGTACGGATTGTCTTTCGGAATCGAATACTGCTGCCCCGCTGGAGTTCCGGCTTCAGCCGGCCGATCGACATCAATCCGCAGCACCTTCGACAGCAGCGTATCCGTCGTCTGCCCCGCGATGTTCGTATCGCTATCGCTGGTACCATCGCCGCTGGTAATATACATGTAACCGTCATTGCCGAACGTCACATCGCCGCCGTTGTGGCCATCGCTTTCCCAGCTAATGATTTCAAGCATCGTGGCCGGATCGATCTTGTGCGGCGGCTTGGGATCGAGGGTGTACCGCGTGACCCGCGTCATCTTCTTGGTCTTGATGGGCTTTCCCTTCTCGTCAAGCTTGTCCGTGCTGAGTTTTTCAGGGTCAAGCGCCCCATTCCAACCCAGATACAAGTAGCCGTTCTCAGCAAACTTGGGATGAAAGGCCAGGCCATAGGCGATACCGGCACCGGGAATCGCCAGATACTCGGCCAGCTCGGTTGTGGCTGGATCATCGCGATAGCTGTTGAGCATCGAAGGCCCATACGATTTGTTCTGAGCGATGACCAGCATTGTCTCGCTGCCGGGGATTAGCTTCGCGCCAATCGGAAAGGTCATCGGCAACTTCGCATACGCGGGCACCGTGCGATAAGGGTGCGGCGGATCGGGCGAGCCAAAGACCTTCGAGGTCGTGAGCGGTTTGTAACCGCCCGGATAGATGCCCAGCTTCTTCCCCGCCGGCTCTTGCTTCGGACCTGCAAACTTCAGCGTGGCATAGTCTTCATAGGAATGAAAGTTCGCCTGTTTGAGCGGCGCAATGGTCGAAAGCTCCTGCCCTTCAAACTCGACCGAGTAATCGTAGCGGCAGAGGGCGAACTTCCAGGTCTCCTCGGCATCCGGGCGGCCACCGGTCTTCAAAAAGTCGCTCCACGGAAACCGCCCTTCAACGGACCAACCCTCGTCCTTATCCGACCACTTATTGAGCGAACCCTTGAGCTTGACCGCGGCTTTGAAATCAAACTTGCCATCATCCTTATACCGCTGATACCCGCCGGTCCCCCGCCGGGGAATAAACATATCGAGCGTCGCCCCAGCCGCGTTGACTTGAAACTCGTAGTACCCGGGCTTATCGTCGTCGGGCTTGAAGAACAGCTCGAACACATCATTCGACCAGAGCATGCCGTCTTTCTCTTTAATGTCGGCATACAAATCGAGATCTTCCATCTCCGCAAAGAAGTACAGATTCTCCCGATCCCACAACAGCCGAGCCTTCGTCGCCGTCTTACTCGCCCGCGCCTTCGCCCCCAGCCAGGGCAAATGAAAAGCATCGATCACCTCCGCCGTCTCCCAGGCCGGATCCTTCGCCAGCCCATCAATTTCAATCGCCTGCTCCGTGAACCGGCAAGCGAACTGCGTGGGCGGGCGGGTGAAGGGCTTTTCGTCGGCCTTTGGTTCTTGAGCATGCGCTGCCAGCGACTGCGTGACGACGACGAGCGCCGCAGCGAAACTCCAAACGAGACCACGCATGGGAAGAACCTTAGGAATTGCTGCGAACGAAGGCAGAGGCGGACTAAGCGGCAGGTGTGCTGGGCAAGCGTCTACTTTAAGTGCGACCTGCGCAAGAGGCAAGCAAGAGGCAAGCAAGAGGTGCTGCGGGCGGGATGCGTATACTCGCACGAGCAACCCACCTCCGGCAATAAACTAAGGCGGCGCTCCATGGGTTTGCCTCGCGCCGTGTACACTGACCATTCCCAGCCGGGACGCTTGTCTCATCAGGCCAGGGAAGACATCGGTGAGTACAACCGTCCCACTCGTCGTCAGATTCAAATGCTAAACGAACGAAAGGGGTCCGAAATGAAATGTAATCCTCGGGTTCTGTTGGCTGTTGTCTTTTGCATTCCCTGGCTGTGGACCAGCACCCTCGTGGCTGCGGTTGGTCAAGATATTCAAGGGTGGCGACAATGCTGGTGGCCGCTACAGCCCGGCGAAGATAGCCGGCGCAAAGCGGGAAGCTGTTCACGGCAACCCAGACGAGAAGAAGATTTGCACCAGCCACGTTGAGCGAAACAACGGCAGCATCCGTTGCTTTATGAAGCGGATGGGCCGGCTCACCTACTGTTTCTCCAAGAAGTGGGCGAACCACGAATACGCTCTGGCCTTGCACTTCGCTCACTTCAATTTCTGCCGCAAGCACAAGACGCTGAAAGCTACCCCTGCGATGGCGAGCAACTTGGCGGACCATATCTGGACTGTCGAGGAACTGCTGCTGGCGATTGCGGTCTAGGTGATCGGCAGAGCTTTGCCCCGCGAACCTAGCGGGGCTTTTTCGTGCGCTGATAGAATAGGGGAATGAAATTCAACCTGCGCGATTTGTTCTGGCTGCTGCTCGCTGTCGCCCTAACCGTTGGGTGGGTTGTTGACCACCGACGACAACATCGTGAGGCCGTCAGGAATCAATTTGACGCAGAAGCGGCGCTGTATAAGCTGTGGAACGAAAGCGACACCAACTTGGATCAAATAATCCAGAATCTTGCAAACGAGAATCGCAGACTCAGAAGCCTGTTGCCGCAAGAAGAGTAGCGCATCGCGCTCAGGAGTTGTGGAATCGATTGCCGCACTAAAAAGCGGGTCCACTTAATCCAGCACTACCGGCCCCTCGGTCAGCCAGAAGTAGTCGTTCCCGTTCTCGTCGTTGCCCCACGGGAGCAGGCCGCCCGGCTCGGGGAAGTACGGGTACGGGAACCGTTCCGGGTACGACCGCCGCGACTCCCGGTTGTAGCCGCACACCCGCCGCCCCTGCGCCACTAGCGCGATGTACTCGGACGCAGCGAACGGGTTGTAGACCCGGTACAGGCCGGCGAACAGGCCGCTCCCGTAGGCGAACACGAAGTCGCGGTAGTCGCGGGGCAACGCCGTCCCCAGTTCGGCCTCAACCTCCCGCCACTGCGCGAGCGTGCCGACCTCGAACGGCGTCGCCGGTGGTGGGACAAGCTCCTTGAGTTCGGCAATCGCCATCCGGTATGCCTCCGCCGCCGAACGACCCAAGCTCACCTGCCGCGGCGGCTGGCGAGACGTTGAACGCTGGAAAGACGAAATGCCGCCGCGGTCAGGTGCAGCGCCTGGTTCAAGTAAGCCGCTGCGCGGCAGGGGGGCGGGGGGCGGGGGTTTCGTTAGTGTAGCGGAGTGGGTGGTTGGCG
>JAYTUF010000695.1:0-4501 GCA_043744755.1 Anatilimnocola sp. | reverse complement strand
GTCGGCTTCCAATACGGACGCATTGAAACCAGCGACGAGCTTTTCTTCGAGGACGCGGACCGCGGGCGTCGGCGTTGTCACCATCGCCGACTTCGGCTCAGCACTGCAACTGAAGTTGCAACCGCCGCCTCCTTGGTTGTGCGGCTGATGAATGATCTTGGGGGCCGTGATTTGATGCAGCGTTGCGAACGCCTCGTTGCCCGCTTCCGCCAACTCCGGCTGCGTGGGCGAAGGAATTAAGAAGCCAAAGTCCTTGGTCTCGGCTTGAAACGAAGCCTGCCGAATGAAGTGCTGCCGCTTGGCCGCGGGGTCCCAAATCATGATCACCGTCTGATCCGCATTCACCACCCACTCGCCCAGCCGCGGCGCGGGACAGCAGGCCACCGTGGGATAGACGACGGCGAGGATCAGCAGACACGCGGAAGTGAACAGCCGGGAAGCATGAGCGCGAGGCATGAAAGACTCTCCTGTTAGTTGATGAACCTACCCGCTTCGTGCCGGCGGAACGCATAGTTCGGTCACTCAATCATCCGCTCCACCGACGCGAGGTCGGCGGGGGCAGGGATGGACGGTTCTTGACTCTAGTGCAAAATCACTTCACCACCGACGCGAGGTCGGTGGGGTCCATTGACACTAAGAGCCGGACTAGCCGTTGCTTATTCCCACAGCGGAAAACTCTTCGCCAGTCTACAGCGCAAGAATCGCAAGATGCACTGCGGTTTCATGCCCCACGCGGAGTGCGAACGAGATGCGGTCAGGAAAGGCGGTGCGGGCGGCTTGAATTGCGGTCGAGAGGGTTTCGCCCAGGAAGTACTCGCCGGAGGCAGGCTCAATCGCGACGTATTGATGTAGATGTCGCGATTCTAAATCCGCCCGCAGTCTACTTTCATAAATCTGCCTGGCGGCCTGTGCCACGGCGAGCGAGTGTTGCGAAACCATCATCCGTCCTCCTTGAAATGAGCATCGTGGATTGTCAACTCGCGGCACTTCCTTGCTGACGCGACGGGCTACCTCCCTACGGCTTATTTGCCGCGGTCGCCTCGCGCGTGCGGCGGTCGGCTTCTTCGGTGGCTTTCGCGGTCAGTTGCTGCAGCTCGATATTGAGAGCGCGGTTGGAGGAATAGAGATTGCGGATGTCGGCGTTGACTTGCGTCAGCTTGCCGAAGAGCGAGCTGCCGTAGCGGGCCACGCCGTCGCGTTCGAAGGTGACTTTCGAAAGGTCGCCGTCGAGCTGCCGCTTGTGCTCGGTCTCGAGGGTGATCTGTTCTTCGGCTTTGGCGATGCCGGCTTTCAAGGTGGCGATGTCGCGGGTGATCTCGGCCTTATTCAGGTTGATCTCCAAAGTGCGGCGATGGATGCTGCGGAAGCGAGCGGCGTAATCGATAATCTTGCGGCGATAGATAGGCTGAATCATCTCCGCGATGCCGGCCGCGACCAGTTCGTCGGCTTTCTCTTTCGGCAGGACAGCCGTATCTCCCGGCTCGAATTCGGTGATATCGGTTTCTTTCCGCTGCAGCCGTTTGGGCTGGGCCAGGCCGGTGTTATCGAAGGGAATCAAATCGGCGGCGTCGTTGGGGGTGGCCAGATCAACTTCTTCCTTATGCGTCTTCTTGAACTTCACTTCCGCCCACAGGTTGTCGGGCGGAGTGTTATCGGCGGCCCGTTGGCCATCTTGCACATAAGTGTTGATGAGCGCGGCATAATCTTCCTGCGAGAGCCCCGTATCGGCAATCGGAATGAACTGCCCAATCGCAGCGGCATCGAGTCCCGCAAAAATCTCGTGCGTATCGATGGGGCAAGTTTCGAACAGCATCCAGGTCGCGTTGCCGGCGTTCACCACCTGTTGTTGTTCGGGAGACAACTGCAACGTGGGGGCCAGCGTCACGCTGCCCTGCGTGACGGCCGTCACATAGAACTCGCCCAGATAAAACTGCGGCGACTTATAACCCTGACCGCTATCGACCTCTTGAAAGGCATACAGGATCAGTTTTTCGCTGATGTTGTGAGCCCCCGCGGCGGCTGGCGCCAGCGGATCGACAGCAACGGGCATCGGCGCGACCACCGGCGGCGGTTGCGCTGCGGCGGCCGGATCGACGGGCGCTGCGGGATCAACGACGGGCACAGGCATCGGCATGGGCATCGGTACAACGGCTGGCGGTGGGGCGGCGATGGCGGCCATCTGCAGCGTGACGGTGCCACCTTGCACTCCGCCCGGCGTGCAGTTGCGCCACACGCGGCCGCGGTCGAGAATCAATCGGCTCAGTTCCTCGGTGCGCGCATAAATCGAATCTTTGACGTTCTTGTAGTCGTTGGGCTCGCCCCGCTGCAGCACGGCGACGTTGTTCTCCAGTTTCTTGACGTCGGCCTCCAGTGTTTGCACCTTCGTCATCCAGGCTTTGCGAGTCTTGATCGTCATCGCGGCATAGACGCCAAAGGTGGGCGCGGCGACGAACGTCAGAAACAAGAACGTAACGTGTACCCACTTCCAGGTCTTCGTGTTCATATACGTAATGAACCCAAAGAACAGGATCAGCAGAACGCCGAGCACCTGAAAGACAATTGCGTACTGTTCCATTGCAACATTCGCCTGCGGAAGTGGACGGGCCCTGGTGATTCAACCTGGTGATTTAAACCGGCAGCGGCATCAGCACCGCGGCAGAGCCCGACCGAGCGGACGGAAAAGCCATAGGTCGATAATAAATTGGGTGATCTAGGGTGTCAAGTTTTACAGTTTTTAGCGCCCAGATCGCAAAGCGAAGCCGGCGCGGCGTTTAAGACGCGAAACAGGCCGTTTCTGCCGGTCACCACCGGCATCTTAGGCGCATTCGTTCAAGTCTGAACGGTTTATTCCCGAATCTTTCTCCTGGATAAACATTCGATTTTGAATCGTTCGCGACTGAACACCCGCTGACAAACGGGGGAGCTTGCATGGCTGCCAGGGAACTTCTTCCATCCGAACACAACGAACTGCGCTGCTGGCTGGGACTGGTGCTGGAAGCCAGCGCTGTCGCCCGCGCCAGTCGCCAGCGGCTGGCGGACGAAGTCGCCGCCAGTGAATTGAGCGATCAGGAATTCCTGGTCCTCTGGCTGTGCGATGCTCAGCCGCTGGCCGCGCGAGGTCAGGGTGAACTGGCCGCGGCGATCGGCGTCTCCGCCGCGCAGATGAGCGGCCTGGTCGAACGATTGCGGCGGCGCAATCTGCTGCGGTTTGAACGACTGGGTCACGACCGCCGTCGGCAAGTCTGGCAACTGACGAGCGACGGCCAGACCTTGCTCGCGGACTTATGCCGCCTGCTGATCTCCCGCGGCGAGCAGTTGCGGGGCAATCTCACCGGCCCGCAGCAACAACAACTGCAAGCCCTGCTGCAGCGCTGGCTGCCCCTCTCTGCTGAAAACAACGCTGAAAATAAAGCTGCCAGCAACACGCCTGACCAAGGAGGGCCTTCGTCATGCGCCGCCTAGTCCTGTGCATCCTGCTGAGTCTGCTGGCAATGGCCACCGGTTGCCATCGCTCGTTCTATCGCCGCCACGCCGATAACGAGGCGTACAACCTGATCCGTCAGAAGGGAAATCACCCACACTGGGCGCTCCCCAATGTGAGCATCAGTCCCGATCCGCGGTCGCGGATGTTCGACCCGAGTTGTCCCGATTGTCCCCCTTTGCCGCCCGACGATCCCTATGCGCACGAACTGATGCACTGCGTCGATAACAAGCGGGGCTATCCCGGTTGGCACGACAACGGCCAGACGCCGTACATCGAGAATCCCGCTTGGGCCGAGTATCTGGAGTTCACCGAAAATGGCGTAATGCAAGTCACCGCCGATGATGCCGTGCGGCTCGGCTTGCTCCATTCGCGCAACTATCAACAGCAATTGGAAGAACTCTATCTCTCGGCGCTAGACGTCAGCTTTGAGCGGTTCTTGTTCGATTCGCAATACTTCGCCGGCTATGGGGTGCAGTACACAGCCGACGGCCGGCTGCGCAATGATCCTGCCCGGCGCTTAAACACCGGCGGCAATTCGCGTAGTGATTTTTTAGCCTTTACAAGCTCGAATGGCCCGCGGCCGATTGCCATGCGGAAAGCGTTCATTACCGGCGGCACGCTGGTGGTCGGTTTGGCGAACACGCTGATGTGGCAGTTCTCCGGCCCCGATGATTATCGTGGCAACACGCTGATCGATTTCGCATTGGTGCAACCGCTGCTCCGCAGCGCGGGCCGCGACCGCATCATGGAACGCTTGACGGTGGCCGAGCGCTCGCTGCTGTACAACGTCCGCTCGATGGAGCAATATCGCCAGGCATTCTATGTGCAGATTCTGACCGGCCGCGATCCCGGGGCGGGACCCGAACGCCGCGGCGGCGTGTTTGGCGGCTCGGGCTTTGATGGCTTTTCGGGCGTCGGCGGCGGCGGCTTCGGCCGCGTGACGGCGACGGGCGCCGACGGTGCGGGTGCCGCCGGCGGTCAAGGGGCCGGTGCGGCGGGCGTCGGCGGATTCTTGGG
>JAYTUF010000694.1:0-17708 GCA_043744755.1 Anatilimnocola sp. | reverse complement strand
AGCGCCTGGACTAGCTCATCGGTTTCCAACAAAGAGGGATAAATAAAAGAACCCAGGGACCGGTCCTCTATGAATTCCAGGCATTGCAGCCCCGGCCCCTGGCGAAAAATAGCCGCCGTTTTTCACCAACACCCTCTATCCAAACCCGCGTGCGGCGCTGGCCCGCGGCGAAATACCGCCCGAGTTTCTCGCCCACCCCTTTTGCGGTCCTTGTGAAGAACCGCGCTCATTGTCCTCCCACCGCGGCCTGATACTGAGCGCGGGCTTGGAAGTAATCGAGCAGTGCCTCGATTTCGAGGTATCGGGCGTCCAGTTCGGAGCTTTCCTGGATCGCGATTCGGAGGACATCGCTGTTGCCAAGTTCGAAGCTGCGATACTCGGCTTTGACGAGTTGGCGAGCCAGCTCCACGCTTTGGCGGGTCCGGCCGATCCGGTCGTAGGCGGCAATCAATGCGGAGTGGGAATCTTGAACTTCGGAGACGATTTTGTTAACCGTGTATTGTTGCTTGCGGGACAACTGCGACAGCTTTCCTTGGGCGGATACAATCTTGCCGTTGGCTTTGTTGCGCTGCAACGGAACGTCAAAGAGCAGGCCAGCTTCGAGTTCAAAGGGGGTCTTGTCACCTGTGCTACTCGCGGGAGCACCAACATCCTTGGAGGCCTCCACGACCGCAGTCAGGTTCGGTAGCAGCTCATTCTGAGATTGCTGCAGGTCGATCGACACGACCTGGCGAGCGACGGTTAGTTCGCGCAGCTCGGGCCGTTGATCGAGTGCGCGACTGATGTCGGCTTCCAGATCGAGGCTCCGCGGATCCGCCAGCTCGGGAAACTGAGTGGGAAGCTCGCCCGGGTTGGGGATGATCGGCTCGCCGCTGTCATTTCGCAAGAACAGCGAGAGCTTGATGGCCGAGCTTTGCAGGTTACGATTGGCTTCGATTAACTTCGCTTGACGCGAGGCGATGAGGCGTTCGTTTTGTTGCTGTTCCGTCTGAGGTAGATTGCCAAGTTCGACTTGCCGGCGAATCGCCCGCTCACGAACTTCGGCGACATCGAGCAATTCCTGGGTGACGAGATAGGCTTGTCCGGCCGCCACCCACGACCAATAGACATAGGCCGACAGTTGTACCGATTCGAGGATCTGCCGCTCGATCTGCGGAGGCACGGCCGCTGCCTGGAGATTGGCGCGGGCAATTTCGGCACGCCGTTCATCAATCGCTCGTCCGCGGAGGAGAGGCGCCACTAAGCCCAGTTTGAACTCGCCCCCCTCATTCGTTTCACGTTCGCCATACCAGGGCTGAAAGTTGCCGTCGCCGATACGGTACTGGCCATAAACCGCGCCTCCCATCCAGGTGGCTTGCTCGGCTTTGACAAGATGCCGGTAATTTTTGTAAAAGCCTTGTGGCATATTCAGTGATTCAGCCACCAATTTGACATCAAACGCCCCGCGGGCCGACTGCTGCTTACCGGCTGCAACCTGCGCCTCTTGAATGACGCTCTGAATCAGCGGAAATTGTTCCACGACCGACGCCTTCACCTGTTCCAGTTGCAGCACCGGTTGGGGCGACAGCACCTGCTCCTGGCCTAGACCGGGTACAATGGCATCAAGCCGTTCACGAGGTGATCCGGCGGGGCTCAAGGTCGATCGGAGGAGTGCCGGAGTCAAGTGCCGCGGCAACGTTTCACGGGGCGATTTGTCTTTCGCTGGCGGCGGAAGTTCCTTGGCCGCAGAGTCCGGCTGCGATCGCTGGGCAATTTCTTCCACCGGTTTATATTCCGGGGCTGCGTCGTCGGGAGGGCTTTCGCTGCGACCTAGGACTTCATTCGCACCGCCAGAGTCGTTTTTCAACGCCTGGCAGCCGGTCGCAAAGAGCAAGCCCGGTAACAGGAGTAAGTACGACATCCGTGTCATTTCGGCAGCTTCACTTTCGGCTTGTCTTTACCCTCGGCTTCGGACGTTGGCTCCGCGGGTGAGATGACGGGAGGAAATCCATTGAGCTGCCGCCACATTTCGTATCCCAACGAGACCTCATTCAGCAAAATCCAGCCGTTGGTGCGAGCCCCTTGTCGCAGAAATTGCTCGTTCGGCCAAGGGTGTTCCGGGGTGGGACGCACCAGAACCCGAAATTTTCCCTTGCCGTCATCGGTCGCATCAATGGCAATGACTTCACCCCCGAAGGAACCTACCGCGACGCTGGGCCACCCGGCAAATTGCACGGCCGGCCACCCCTCGAACTGGAGCCGGACTTCACGCCGGGCGCGGACGAGCGGAACATCATTGCCGTTGATCCAGAGTTCGACTGCCTGTTCCGAGGTTTCGGGGACGATGGTGAAGAGCGGGTCGCCCTCCTTCAGCATTTGCGCGTTGTCGGAAACATGGACCCGATAGAGGATCCCATCCCGCGGTGCGGTCACTTGCCGACGGCCAAATTGCGCTGTTTTTCCTTGGATTTCCGCGAGTTCTTTGCGTGAGAGCGCTGCTTCGCCTTGGGCCTGCTGATGTTTGGCTTCGGCCTCTTGGATTTTGGTCGTGGCTTCGCGCGCCTTCGCCTCACCCTCAGCCTGCTTGGCCTTCTGTTCGCCTTTGCTAGCAGCCACATAGTTCTCCGACGCTCGTCGTTTGGCGACCGCCTGTTCGTACTTGGTTTGGGCTTCCTGGGCTTTCAAGTTGCCGACGATTCCTTCCTTGGCGAGCGTACTTTGTCGCTGATGATCGAGTTCCAGTTGCCACTCGGCGGTGTTGGCTGCTGATAGATCCGCCTCGGCAGCTTTGATTTTTTGTTCCGCCACAGCCAGCAACTGTTGATACGACTCCGTGATCAGCGTGCGGGATTGTCGAAACTCTTCGATTTGCGAGAAGTAGGACTTTACCTTCTCGACGGCAAACGACAGCTTCTGCTCGGTTGCGGTCACTTGCTGATCAAGTCGAAATGCCCGTTCAGGATCATTGTCGTCGATTTCGAGGATGAGCTGGCCTTTGGTAACAATCGCGCCTTCGACAATATTCTCGCCCCAGCGAGCGACGCGCCCCGAGACGGGCGCTTCCACGGTTTGAGGACGTTCCGTCGGGTGGTAGGCAATCACCCGTCCAGCCCCACGCGAAGTTTGCTGCCACGGCAGAAAGAGCATGCCGCAGATCGACGCGACCAGGGCCAACAGCAAAATCACCGCTAACGCCCTGGCGCCGATCAACGGCCGGACGAGTTGCATCGACCGAAGGTGGGCCAAGGCGTTTACCGTGGGATTTGTCGTTGCAGTCATGTTTGGTTCGCTATCAGGAAACAAGATTGAGGCGGGGCAAAGACTGCGGAGTTGGCATCGCCTCGTTGCCGCCGGATGAAATTGGATCGGTGGCTGGCTGAAGGGGAATGATGCGATCGCAAAGTTCAAACAGACTCTCGCGGCTGGTCACAAGTATCACCGTGCAGGAGCGATCAGGGGTCGCCATTGCGTCAAAGACCAGGTGCAGGTGCATTTCGGAAAGTTGATCCAGAATCGAATCGATCAGAAGCAACCTCGGCCGGCCCGCGATCGCCCGGGCCAGCATGAGTCGAATCGCCTGGCTGTTCGAAAGCGGCCCACCACCCAGCGGCACGCGCGTCTCGAGCCCTCCTTCGAGAGCCATGATTTCATTCCACAGTCCGACGGCTTCAAGCGCACTGCGCACTGGCTGGTGGTCGATGTTGTCGCGGTGGAGGTGTACGTTTTCGGCAATCGTGCCTTCCAGGAGCTCGATCGATTGGACGAGGGCAACCTGTTCCCGCAGCCGCCAGGGCGCGACAGAACGTAAATCGATGGAATCGAATTCCACATAGCCTTGAGCTGGTTCCTGCAAAACATACAGCAGTTGCAAAACCGAACTCTTGCCGCAACCCGCGGGGCCGGTAAGGGCCACGCGCTCGCCACCTTCGATGGTCAGGTTCAGCGCCGGCGATCGTTGACCCGCGCTCAACTCGCGTTCAACACGATGAAACTGCACACTCGCTCCCAATCGCTGCCGGGGCGGGTTAAGTCCCGCGCTGCGCTCGGTGGGAAGATCGAGTAAGTGCCCTAATTTGTCGCAGGCTGCGAGCAGATCGTAATAACTCTCCATGTGCTTTCCCAGCTTGGCAAACGAATCCACGACCACCGCCACGATCAGTTCCGCTGCCACCAGTTGCCCGAGCGTCAACTGCCCGTTAATGACCAAAAAACCGCCAATGCCCAGGAGGCCGGCCCCGGCAATCGCTTGCAGAGCAAGCGTGAATGCGACTTGGCGGAAGAGGACGCGAAAATGCTTCTGGCGAGCTTCGAGGTAAGCGACCGTCAACTCATCGGCCTTGTCAACTGCTTGCGGCAAGCCACCGGCCAGCTTAAAGGTCGTGGGATACAACGCCAACTGCTGCAACCACGAAGCAACCTCATACTTCTTGTACGACTCTTCGATGGCCGAATCCACCGCGCCGCGACCCAGGGCAAACACGGCAATGATCACCGCGACCACCAGGACCAGGTCAAACCCCAACAGGAACGGATGGTAAAACGCGAGCACAATCATGCCGATCACGGCGGTAATCACGATGGCAATTCCGTCGAGTACCAACAGGGCGGCTGACTTCTGGACCGTGATCACTTCAAAGAAACGATTGAGGTGTTCCGGGCCGTGCCCCTGGGCAAAAGCTTCGCGATTGACACGCGGCAGCAGTTCAGCCAGATGAGTGACGACCCGGACAAAAATCCGCCGCTGAATCACTTCGGCGATGAAGGTTTGCAGGCCTTTCAGAATCGCTGCAAAGCCTAAGAACGTGAAGAGCATCATTGCCAGGATGAACAGTGGTTGCAGGTAGCGGCCAAACGCGACGGTGTTTACCAACGCTTCTACGGTGATCGGCGTGGCGAGCGACAAGACGCCCACCACGAGCGAAAAGAGGGCAACCACGGCGATGTCGATCGCATCTGGACGGAGCAGCGAAAGTAGCCGTTGGAAGGGGGTCAAATGGTTTTCGGGGAGTGAAGCTGGCGAGCCCATGATCGGCCAATTCCTGTTTGTGTGTTCCCAACCGGGCTTTGTGTGTTCCCAACCGGGCTTGGCCTGCCAAAAACTCGAATCAACCCGGAATAAACTGGCCAACCCGCCCAAAATCCCGTCCTCGCGACGAGAAAAACCTGGGCGGCGACTCGTACAATCTTCGGTCGAACCCTATGTTTAGACAAACAGATAAAGTATGCGTTGATTCATTGGAAATATCTATATGTCCGCCCCTTGGCTCAATTACCATCATTTGCACTATTTCTGGGTCGTCGCGCGCGAAGGGAGCATCGTCCGCGCCTGCGAAGTGCTGCACCTTTCGCAACCGACCATTTCCACGCAGTTAAAACAACTCGAGCGCAGCTTGGGAGGCGAATTATTCGAACGCAAAGGACGAGGGCTGCAATTGACCGATCTGGGCCGCACGATCAAACGCTATGCGGACGAGATCTTCACCCTGGGGAATGAGCTGACCCAAGTCGCGCGGGGCAGGCCCACCGGTCTGCCGCATCGACTTTCGGTCGGCATTTCTGACGTGCTGGCGAAATTGATGGTCTACCGCCTCGTCTTGCCCGCCCTCAAGTTACCCGAGTCAGTGAAGTTGGTCTGCCGCGAAGGGCACTTTGAGGACTTGCTGAAGGGGCTGGTCGCGTTCGAACTCGACGTCATCCTGAGCGATGCTCCGCTCAGCCCGGGTAGTCCGATCAAGGCTTTCAGTCATTTACTGGGTGAATGCGGCGTCACCATTTTTGGGAATGCAAAACTGTGCAAAGCTCACAAAAAAGGATTTCCCCAGTCATTGAATGGCGCTCGACTGCTACTCCCTGGACCCCAGACGTTGCCCCGCCGAGCGCTCGATCAATGGCTCGACGAGCAGCAAATTCATCCGATTATCGCCGGTGAGTTTCAGGATACCGCGCTCATGAACGTGTTCGGGCAAGAGGGTATTGGCCTCTTTCCTGCGTCCTCCGCGATCGAAGCGGAAATTTGCCGACAATACTCCGTGAAAGTTGTCGGCCGAATCGACCACGTTCGCGAGCGCTACTATGCCATCTCGGTCGAACGCCGGCTGAAGAACCCGGCCGTGTTGGCCATCTCACATGCCGCAAAATCACTTGTTTTTCCAGCGATGAAGTAAGGTCCGGGGGCCAAGGGCACCCAATGGTGGTTAATACGTGATTGACAACTATGCACTAACTGCGTAAAATGTGTACAGTGATCTTTAGCAATTCGCGTTGACAGGTGATGGCTGCTGGGGACTGGTTGGGAACGGCTGTCGGGGTGGGGTTATCGCGGCGCGGCGAGAGATGAGGTTGGGCAATGGGGGCCGTATTTGCAGGTCGGACCCCTCACCCCGTCCCTCTCCCCGGCGTTCCGCGGAGTACCGAGGAGAGGAAGTCCCCCGATGGAGTTGTTATCAGATGTGTTCACTAAATCGTTATAAAGTGATGATAAGATATTGGTAAAGTATTGCCTGGTAGGGGTTTGAGAGCGAGAGCAGGGAGGGCGAAATGCGAGTGAAAACTGTTATTAGGAAGGTGACGCGGTTCGGATCGGGTTCGCCCTCGCACGCAGCATGGCTGCGGGCTACGGGCACACCCCCTCTACTGGGCAGGGGTATTGAGAAAGTCTTGAGGTTTCTCAACACGGGTGAACGCCGCACGCGGGTTTGGCTGGGGGTGTGTGTTGAGAAACCCGCCGCGAAATCAACAGGGGGCCGTCCCCGGGACTAATTGCCGCGGCTTGGCAATTGAATCGCTCGGACTGGGTCGTTAGTCTGGTAGGTCATGCTTACTCTGTTCGACCAGCATCGTTTTCCCAGCGGCCGCCTGACGCGACGGCAGTGGTTGCGGTTTGGGACGCTAGCTGGGTTGGGCTTGGCCGCTGGTCGATCGAAGTCGCAGAGCAGAGAGCCAACGGCGGCGAACTTGCCGGGGTTCGGTCGTGCTAAGTCGGTGATTTTGGTGTTCACCAGCGGCGGGCAGAGTCAGCTTGATCTGTGGGATCCCAAGCCTGATGCGCCGCTCGATGTCCGCGGCGAGTTTCGGCCGATTTCAACAGCGGTGAGCGGGATTCAATTCGGAGAACACTTGCCGCGGGTCGCGAAGATTGCAGATCGGTTGACGGTGCTGCGGAGTATGTCGCACCAGGACGTCGATCATGGCTCGGCCGTCTATCTCACGCTCACGGGCCAGTACCACGCCCAGCGTTCGGGCAATCCTTCGCCGCGACCTGAGGATCTGCCCACGTATGGCGCGGTGCTGCAGCGGGTGAATCAGGAGCAGCGCAAGCCGAAGCGATTTCTCTATGACGCGGTCCACCTGAATGGCCCCGTGCAAATGCCGGTGCTGGTCGCGCCCGGACAAAGCAGCGGCCTGTTGGGGCGGGATTATGATCCGCTGTTGCTAGGCGATGTGCGGGCCAGCAGCCAAATTTTGCCGGGACTTGCGCCGCAGGAAGAATGGACGCAGGTGCGCTTGAACAATCGTCTCTCGCTGAAAGAACAACTCGATGGGCATGCGCGAAGTTTAGAGGGGAACCGGCGAGCGCTCGATATGAACCGGCTCTATCGCCAGGCCTATGAAATGCTGGCGACGCCGCTAGCCCGTGAAGCCTTCAATCTGGCCGCGGAACCGGACGCAGTTCGGGATCGATATGGTCGCCATCGATCGGGACAGGCCTGCTTGCTCGCCCGGCGGTTGGTGGAGGTCGGCGTGCCGTATGTCAATGTGATTTGGAACCACGCCAATCGCGGGCAGGATGTTGACCCTGATGACACCGATCAATATGGCTGGGACACGCACAACGATATTTTCGGCTCATTGAAGCAGCGCTTGCTGCCGCGCTTTGACGAGAGCTTTTCGGCACTGATCGAAGACCTAGACGAACGGGGACTATTGGATACGACGCTCATCGTGTGCATCGGTGAATTCGGACGAGCGCCGCGAATTGCCGTCGAGAGCAAGTTCAAAGGCTCCGCGGCGGGACGAAAGCACTGGGCGACGGTTTATTCCGCCGTGCTGGCCGGCGCGGGCGTGCAACGGGGCGCGGTCGTTGGCGCGTCGGATCGCATGGGAGGGGAACCCATCACGGAACGGTTTGGTCCTTGGGATGTGGCCGCGACGATCTTTCACGCCCTGGGCATCGATCCCAGCGGGCACTTCACCGACCCGCTGAGCCGGCCGTATGCGATCACGACGGGCCGGCCGATCCGCGAACTGTATGGTTAGTATCGTAGGCCGGAACAAGGTACTCCGAAGTGCCGGCATTTAGGCGAGGAACCGTTTGCTGCGAGGAATGCCGGAACTGCGCGAGTACGCTTGTTGCCGGCCTACATCTTAGTCAAACGCTTTCTCCAAATCGTCCAGGCAGGCATGTTCCGCAGCCGAGACTGTGCTGAGGCCAAGGAAGCCTCCCGCGGCCTCGGCCACCTTTTCGGCGCGACCCATGATCGCCTTTTGAATCTTGATTGCCATGGCCGGTTCCACGGTTGCCTTAAACACTTTGACGTAGGCTTTCCAGGCCGCCACCGCGGCTCGCGAGGGGCGGGCATCGAGCCAATTCTGTAGGAATTGGTACATGGGCGAATCCTCCGCGATGCCCATCTGAATCGCGGCCTTCAGCACGGCCGCCTTTTCCTTGGCGGAAACATCGCCATCGCACCAGGCAACTTCGACCAGCGGCAACAGGGCCATCGCGGCAATCACATCGAGACCCGCGCCGAGTTGAGCAAACTCCTGGAAGGCCACTTGCTCCGGAATACCCACCGCAGCGGCCAACATGCGGTTCGATTCCTCGGTCGTCAACTTCTGCCGAATGGCGGCGGATAACTGCCGATCGCGCTCGGCGAAATACGCATCTTCGAGACTTTTGCCGCGAGCATGGAGCGAATCGTAATCCTGGCCAGCCATGGTGCTTTCCTTCCTATGGTGAGATTTCGAATGATCGCTAGTAGCCTAACAGTGATTGCCGTCAGGCTTCAAGCCGCCGGTGCGGGTGTGTCACCTTGTCCAGGACTAGACGCGCTCGCCTTCTTTGGCAGCATCGTCATGCTCACGGCCGATGCCACGGTCGGCGTGCGAATGACCTCGGAGGAAATGACGCGGTCAGCGATTACTGCCGTCTCGCAAAGCAGCGCCCAGGCAAAGCGAATGACTGCATTCCGATTAGATTTACGTACTTCGCGTTGCCGTAGGTGAAGTTGTCAACCCGTGCTGCAATTGTCCGGCAATGGCCCCAGTCACTTCCCCGAAGCGGGCAACCGCGTTGGCCGGTCCTTGAGCGATAGGAGTGCTGCAGAGGGGGGATCGAGTGCAGCCATCTTCGCGTGCCTGACCATCTTGTGGCACTTGACGCATTGCATTGTCATGTCTACGTAAGCGAGCGCCGCCCCGTCCAGGTTTTTCTTTTTCGCCGCAGCCGTCAGGGCATCCGCGGACTTGCGGAAGGCTATGCTTTCGTGAAGATAGTCGGCAGTTTGGAGCACTTGCCACGATGCAGCAAGCGTGAGCAAGCTCATCTCCTGAGAGCTTTTGGCCATCGCCTCGTAGTCTTCCAAGGCCAGCGACTCGATCAGCTTTTGGGAATGATTCAGCTTCGCGCGCATGAACTTTGAGATGTTTGGCTCGTTTTCGTCCAGCAGATTTTTCTTCGCCTTTGGCTTCTCCTGGGCGACGACAACGACAGCTAGTTGCAGGCAAACGAAAACAGCGAGCAGCGCATTGTGATAGAACACCTTAGTAATCTCCTAAAAGGTAGTGGTCCTCAAGGATGAGTCTTGCAAAAACGACTCTGTTACGAACCCTGAGCGTTCATCCCCATAACACTTATTTGACTTGGCGCAATTGCTTGTGGCAATGAACACAACTGGTGGTGAGCTGATGAAAGCCGAGAGTTATGCCTTCAAGGTTTTCCTTGTTCGACTGCCGAATAATTTCGTCGAGCGACTCTTCGAAAAGCTGCAACTGCGCCCGATAGCCTGGATTGCGTCCACGGACGAACGACTCAACGGCGTTAAGGCCTCGCATGGTTTGGGCGTTTTGTGCCACCTGATCAAAGTCACCGGCAGCAATGCCTTCCAATACATTCTTGGAGTATTCCAACTTCTTCTTCATCCAGAAGCTGACCGGCTTGCCTTGATGGGTTTCCCCCTTGCCAACTGCCTTAGCCTCTGACGGCGGTGGCTCTTTCTCCTGTGCAACGAGATCAATAGCAGGTCCATAGCAGAACAGCAGACCGGCAGCTAAAAGAAATATCCTCATCCTGGCAGTTTTCATTGCTCGTATTCTCAGGTTGTGGAGAGGTCGTATCCACATCTTATCGTCGCACGTTCTAAAGTACATTGCAACACGTTAACAAATGTGCGCTGTCGCAAATCCGAGGTGCCAGTCACTGCATTTTCGCAACGCCGCCGTACCCGACTGTTCGATCTAGCCTAAGGAGCCTGTCGTTGGTCGCCCCTCGTCATTACGTTTACCTTGGAACCCTGCCGCTGATTGCGCTCGGCGCGTTCGTGCTTGCCGCCGTGCCAATCAATGGCCGCAACGATTTCGTCGAGGACTTTTGCATCGGCGCGTTGCTCGGCACGATGTTCGGACAAACCACCATGGCGGCGGCTTGGACGGCGTTGGGGCCGGCACCCTTGATCCTCCGCTTGCCGCTTTCGTTGCTGTGGGTCGTGTTGCTCTTGGCCGCCTTGGGGCTGGGCTCCGTGGTGCGTAGCACGCCGCAACAGGTGGTCGTCTTGATGGCCGTGTCGCTCGCCACCCAGTGGATTGTCTCGCAAGTTCCCCTGTGGGCCCTGGCGCTGGGCTTCGGCCTGCGGCTGCAACATCGCGACGCCGCTGAGGGCGTCCACTCACAAAAGCAATTCGGCATTGGCCAACTGATGATTTTCACGGCAATCATTGCCGTGCTGCTCGGGCTCGGCCGGGTGTTGGTCGCGAGCGGCTGGTTCAGCCTGGGCCAGGACCAAGAACTGCTGCCGGTGTTCCTGTTTCTCGCGGGAACGGTCGTGGTGGTGACGTTGCCGTTGGTGTTCGCGGCGTTTCTGTCACGCTATTCGCTGCTGGCGGTGATGGGCACGCTGGTCTTCATCGGCCTGGTCACCCTGGGGGGAGCTGCCGCTGCTTTTTGCTGTCGTCGGTGCTGCGCCAGGTCCCAATATGGCGCACCTCTTTTGGATCAACACGTTCACCACAGCCTGGGTACTGGCCTTCGTGGTGGTGGTGCGGCACAGCGGCTACCAATTCGGCGCTCCGGAACCGAAGTAAGTCCAATGATTTGCGAAGTCTCGAAGGATTTTTCAAAAAGTGGGCATCGCCTTTGCGGTGTAATGACGAGCCCCTCCACTCTGGCAGGCCGAACCGTTGAATACTGCGTACGCGTATCAGCGGGTTGGACGTTTGCCCGCCACTCTGACCGATTTCCTGCCAGTGTTTTGATTGAATATGAATCAGCCAACCACGGTCCGCGCGTGTCCGCTCTGCGGGTCTAAACAAATTGTCGTCGTTCAAGTGGACAGCGAACAGGCCGCCGCCGGCGTGACTTGCGTGCTGAAGTGCGAGTGCGGGGCCATTGTCACGCTATCCGTTCAGAAAGCCGGGAGAAATGGAATCTCCAAACCGGCCGAAAAAGGCTGATTACCAGGCGGCAGAAGTCGAGGCGGAAAGTGGACTCTGACGCCGGCTTTGCCCAACTATTCATCGCATGGATTGGCTCCGGTTCTCCTTTCCAAGCCGAGTGCTGCCACAATATCTCGCCGTTCTTCTTAGCAGGCGCAAAAGACGATTCGTCACGAGTTTGGACGGCATTGCCACTTGTTACGACGCCGTCGATGGCCACGAATATTGGAAGCAGCGAATCCTGGGCAAGTTCAGCGCTTCGCCCATCGCGGCGAACGGGCTGGTCTATTACCTCAACGAGAATGGCAAGACCTATGTCATTCAACCCCGTCCCGAATTGAAGATCGACGCCGAGAACGAAATGCCCGGCGGCAAAGACGAAATCTTCCGCGCTTCCATGTCGCCGTCGCACGGGCAACTCTTCATTCGCAGCACGAGCGTGTTGTACTGCGTGGGAAAGAAGCCGTAGACGAGTTCCTCCGTAACCCACAGCCGTAGGCGGGGTTCTTGAAACTCACTCGCAAACGGCGATAATATGTTCATCGCTCCGCTGCGAAGGTATTTAGCCCTTGTGGCTCTTGGCAATTCGCAGGTTCGAGTAATCGAATCGTCCAGCAAGCATGACAACCGCTGGATCACGGAGCGTTTCCTTTTCCTCGTTCATAAGCTGACAGCAACCATCGCCCGTAACCCGCCTTCCGGTCTCGGAGAGACCGACAACGCCCCAGGGCCACGCATTTGTTCCGGTAACGCAGACTCGGAATTGGGAGGGCGAGGCTCCTGCCGAGCCGTGGGGCGGAAAACATGTCATTTTGCAATTCCGGCTCCGCAGGAGCGTCGCCCTCCCAAGGATTCATTATCCCGAAGAGGCAACTTCCTGTGACAAAGTGCGTTGCCGTGGACTACGTCCTCGCCCCCTCTACGCCGGGCCGTCAGACGCCTAGAATGCCGGATTGGCCTTCATTTCTCGAATGTCTGACGGGTGCCGATGTCTACGCTTGTTGCCGGTGGTGGAATTGCGGCCGAACGAGTGCTGGTGATGGATTTTGGGTCGCAATATGCGCAACTCATCGCCCGCCGGGTGCGGGAAAACAATGTCTACTGCGAGATCGTCCGCCACGACATCTCGGCCGAGCAACTGCAAAAACACAAGCCGCGGGGGCTGATTCTTTCCGGCGGTCCGAACAGCGTCTATGATCCCGGGGCGCCCCGCTGCGACCCCAAGCTGTTCGACATGGGTATTCCCGTCTTGGGCATTTGCTACGGGATGCAGCTCGCCTGCGACACGCTCGGCGGCAAGGTCGATTCCGCCCCGGCGCGCGAGTATGGTCGGGCTAGAGTGCAGATCACCGAGCATGGCGATCTGTTCGCCGGCGTGCCGACACAACTCGATGTCTGGATGAGCCACGGCGATCAGGTCAGCCGCGTCTCGGACGACTTCATTCCGCTCGCCAAGACCGGCACCTGCCCGATCGCCGCGGTGAGGCATCGCAGCCTGCCCGTCTATGCGATGCAGTTTCACCCCGAGGTGACGCACACGCCGCTCGGCAGCCACATCCTGCACAACTTTTTGAAGAACATCTGCGGCTGCGGCGGCACCTGGAAGCTGGGCGACTTCGCCCGCGAAACGATTCAACGGCTGAAGGATCAGATCGGCGGCGGTCGGGTGATTTGCGGCCTTTCCGGCGGCGTCGATTCCGCGGTGACGGCCGCTCTCTTGTATCAAGCCATCGGTCCCCGGCTGTCGTGCATCCTGGTTGACAATGGCCTGCTGCGTAAGGACGAACAAGCTGCGGTCATCGCCGAGTTTTCGAATCACTTCAAAACCGACTTGCACGTGGTGCAGGCCGAAACCGAGTTTCTCGCGACCCTCGCGGGAATCACGGAGCCACAGGAAAAACGCCGCCGGATCGGTCATGCGTTTATCGATTGCTTCAAACGTGAAGCCGTGAAGATCAAGGGGGTGGAGTTTCTCGCGCAGGGCACGCTCTATCCCGATGTGATCGAAAGCGGCGCTGCCGTGGATGGTCCCGCTGCCACGATCAAGCTCCATCACAACGTCGGCGGTCTGCCCGCGGAACTTGGTTTCAAACTGGTCGAGCCGCTGCGTGATCTGTTCAAAGATGAAGTCCGCCGCGTGGGTCTCGAACTGGGTCTGCCGGAAGATCTCGTCTGGCGGCATCCATTCCCCGGGCCTGGCCTGGCAGTGCGTTGCATCGGCGAAGTGACGCGGCCCAAGCTCGATGTCCTGCGCGAAGCCGACGCGGTGATGATCGAAGAGATCAAAGCGGCGGGCCTCTATCGCACCACCTCGCAAGCCTTCGCCGTGCTATTGCCAGTGCAAAGCGTCGGCGTGATGGGAGACGCCCGCACCTATGAAAACACCATCGCCCTCCGCTGCGTCAACACCGACGACTTCATGACCGCCGACTGGACTCACCTCCCTTATGAAGTCCTCGCCCGCATCTCCACCCGCATCATCAACGAAGTGAAGGGTGTGAACCGCGTCTGCTACGATATTTCGAGCAAACCGCCCGCGACCATCGAGTGGGAATAGCGTCGTTCTTGGCGACGTTCAATTTGACAAGCAGGCGCTGGTTTGCATACAATGCGAGTAACTCCTGATGGGTCCGCTGTTGCAGCCACCTGTCGCCGACTAGCTGGTTCTAAGGTTGCCCTGCTGGGCTGACCGATGCTCTCGCCGCTAGTTCGGTCCAATTCTTTCCCACTTGTTTGCGAGGGCTTTCCGATGTTTGGGATTGGTACAACCGAATTGGTCGTGGTTGGAATCGTCGTGCTCATTCTGTTCGGCAGCCGGCTGCCCGTGGCGATGAAATCGCTGGGGCAAGGCTTTCGGCAGTTCAAAGAAGGCATCAATTCGGACGATCCTACGTAACGGCCGTGGGGCAAGATTCCATCTTGCCAGAAGTGCGAAGAGACGTTTTTGCACGTCTGGCAAGTTCCCAACTTGCGCCACCCAAGGCTGCCAGCGACTATACTACAGCCTGGCGGCAAAAACGTAATTTCTCTTCCGCTGCTTTCTCCCACCCTTGGTTCGCTGTTTTTGAGAGTGACTCATGGCACCTTCGCTGCTCGCCGTGTTTGGCATCGGTCAGACCGAACTGATTATTCTGTGCGTGATCATTCTGATTCTGTTCGGCCATCGGCTCCCCAGCGTGATGTTCTCGCTGGGCAAAGGGATCAAGGACTTCAAGCATGGCTTGAATACGGTGGAAGAAGAACCCGTCTCTTCGACTGATAAGCCGAAGGATGTGCCGTAGTGGTCTGCTGATCCTCGCTGCGAGCCGATCCTCCCTGGGAGCATCAGCGACACGACGTCGGACCACCCCTCAACAAGACACCACCCGCCTTTGCTGGACGCCCGCCTATGTTTGGCCTTGGAACGATGGAATTGATGATCTGCGGGATCCTGGCGATCCTGTTGTTCGGCAAGAACTTGCCGGACGTCGCGCGGAAGTTCGGCAAGACCTATCGCGAATTTCGCCGCGGCTTGAGCGACTTGCAATCGACCGTCAACTTCAACGATGTGATTGACTCGGCCCCCTCACGTCCCTCGCCGCCGAAGAAATCGTACAGCGACTACGACGATTACGACGACGTCAGCGCCCCGAAGTTCGAGCCGCCGCCAGCGCCACCCAGCGCGAGTTCCGCGAATCAGCAGGATGCGGCGTAGGCTTCAAAATGAATAGAAGTTTGCGCGCTAACTTTGCTCCAATTGTGGTAGCTATCTTCCTGCTGATTTTGCCCGCACTCTATGTCGGCAGTTACTGTGCGCTCGTCTGCCCAAAGTGCCCAGGCCTCTTCGGAGTGCCGCCATGCCGCTATCGGTACGGCGGCGCAGCGGCGGAGCGCCTTTTCTGGCCGTTGGAAAAGATCCACAGACAAATGAGGCCAGACGATTGGCATGTTATTATCGCCCATACGCCGCATTCGGTTCAACGCGACGAATGGGCTAGACTTGCGGGTTTCCCGCATCTGGCTCACTCTTCGAACCTGCACAGCTACCGCGGAGACTGCCCGATCGCTTGACGATGACCTCTGAGCGATTTAGATTTTCGCGTGCCGGAGATAACAATCAGTCAGGCGGCAGAAACCAACTTTGCGCGAGGTATCCATGCGATTGCTCACCCTGCTTGTAGGACTTCTAGCACTGACTGTCTGGGGGCTCGTGGGACGAGCTCAAGATTCAGGCGGCCAGGCCGACTCAAAATTGTTTCGCCTGAAGTCCGTGAAGACGGGTAAGGTCTATGGCCCCTTCCGATTCACCGATGTGGACCACATCAAGATCGGCGATGAGGAGTTGGTTCTCACGGTAGTGGCCGTCCGAGGCGGCACGGCGACTTTCCCCGATGGCAAGCAACGTGTGTTCACCTCCATCTTCGGGATGGACACTTTGGGGAAGGGTGAAATCCTGGTCAGAAACACGGATGGCGACATCGTGTTGAACAATCGTCGAGACGTCAAGCTTGGTGCAAGGTCCGTCCGGATTCCGCTGGAAACCATCGCCAGCCTATCGATCTCGGGCGAGCCGGGTTCGGAGGACGTGGAAGTTGTTTCCGTTGGCGGCAAGAAGGAAGTATTCAAAGCCGTCTCGAGCGTCATCGAAATCAAATGGGCCGATAGTGCCGCGTACAGCGTGTACCTCAGCAACGATGTTGTGGGTTTGAAGATTCAGTTTGACGCTAAAAAGTGACTGAAGCAGAAGCGGGTTTGTGTCGTTCGGTCAGTAATCGCACACAATTCCCTGGGGTGACAATCTCGACTTCGAACGGAAACCAGTGGGGAACATGTCCAACAAGAGTGTCCTCATCGTGAACGTGTTGTTCTGGGTGGTGGCCGCGCTGTTCCACCCCCTGGCAAACCTGCTGCCCACCGGATCAGGAGAGCCCCCGAAGATCCTTTCCTTGTTGATTCCGCTCCTGTTCATGCTCCTCGCCTTCGCATCCACGGCCATGATTGCGCGGGCGCTGAGGCAACCGAAGGTGCAGTGAAGCAGGTAGCCCTGTCCCGGTTGTTTCCCCGCGAAGTTTTCTGAAATGCCCTTTCCGCTCGATCACAAATTCGTTCAGCAAGCACAGCAAAAGCTAGGCCGTGTTCTTCCGCTAGGATATGTGGCGCGAATGTGCCGGAACAACGGTGGAGAGGTCGCTGTCGGAACCGATTACTTCGACTTGTATCCCATTCTCGATAGCTCCGACCGCAAGCGGTTGGCACGCACCTGTAATAATATCGTTCGTGAAACGGCTTACGCGAACGAACGGGCCCGTTTTCCAAAAGGCGCCGTCGCCATCGGAGACAATGGAACGGGCGACAAGATTGTGTTCCTGCCGGACCAAACCGACCTACGATACGCGGATGCCGTCTATTGGTGGGACCATGAAACCGGGGAGTTGGAACTGGTTGCGGATGCGTTTGAGGAGTTGAGGTAGGTTGGCATTTCTGAGTGAATCAAGGCAACGCTATGCGCGGACTACCAACAAAAGGATCGCTCGTATTCGGTGGGGCCGCCCTGCTCGTCCTTGGTGTCGTTGCCTTGATCCCCTTCGGTCAGTCCGCAAAATGGGTTGGCCACACCGATCTACAAGTCCGATTCGTGGTCTCGGACGCCACAACCGAACAGCCGGTTCCCCAGGCAATCGTTCACATTCGAGCTGAAGCGGGTGGGCTTTGCGATGATGGTGGAGAACGGAAGTTCACAATCACGACCGACGAAAACGGTCACGCCACGCACCTTTGTAAAGGCTGCATGTGCTTTGGCTCGAAGAGTATTTTCGAAGATACGTTTGCGGTACATCTTCCGCATTGGTGGTTTCACGCAACCGCCGCTGGGTATTCGGGCACGGATCCGAGATTCCTCGATGCGTCGAAAAACGCTCCGCAGGTTCAACGCAGCAAGGGGTTGGCGACGATTACCGTTCCGATCCGTTTGCGAAAAGCATAACGATGTGCTGACCATTAGGGTTCAAGGAAAGGTCATCTGTCGCCCCTCCGGGGCTTGTAGGCGATTATTGCGTTGGGAGACCCAGGGCTGTCGCCCTGGGCTATTCTCTGTCGCCGCT